>DATNLV010000714.1:0-3381 GCA_035602665.1 Bryobacteraceae bacterium
CGCTCTGTACCCTTACCTCATCGGCATCCGGCGCTTCTGACCGCGCCCCTTCCAGGACCAGCGCTCCGGCTTCGAGGCGCAAGACCCGGTCGCAGCGGCGCGCGAACGACAGATTGTGGGTGACGTAGACCGAAGTGAGGCCGTGCGACCGGTGCAGCTCGGTCAACAGGCTGATGATCATTTCGCCAGTGCGATGATCGAGGTTCCCGGTGGGCTCGTCGGCCAGGAGGAACTTCGGATTTCCGACCAGCGCGCGGGCCACCACCACCCGCTGCTGCTCGCCTCCGGAAAGTTCTCCGGCGCGGTGAGAAGCGCGGGCCTTCAAGCCGGTCTCTTCGAGCCTGGCCAGCGCCGGCACGGCCGCCTCTGCCCGGGAAACTCCCCGGATCAGCAGCGGCATCATGACGTTTTCGAGGGCGGTGAACTCGGGAAGCAGGTAGTGAGTTTGCCAAACGAACCCAATTTCCTGATTGCGAAAAGCGGCCAAATCCGCGTCCGGGAGGGCCGTGATCTCCTTTTCGCCGAACTGAACGAAGCCGCCGCTAGGCCGGTCGAGCGCACCCAGCAGATAGAGCAGGGTGGATTTGCCGGTTCCGGACTCGCCCACCAGGGCCAGCCGCTCGCCCTGCTCGATTTCGAGGTTGAGGCCCTCAAAGACCACCAAGTCGGCGTCGCCCGAGCGAAACTTCTTGCTCAGGTCCACGGCCCGGATGGCGGCATTTGGCAACATCGAATCCCCTGTTCTCTACGCTAGCACGACAGTCCAGCGCCCGCGTTCCCAACGGGCGCAAAACGGACGCGATAACGCTCTTGTGAGCTCTACTCCAGATGAGACTAAGCCTATTCACTTAGTTAGATGCAGCGGAAGAGGTGCACGTTGCTGGCGGACCTGAGGGAGTGGTGTGACCGGACGGCGGGCGTTGCCGGATTCGTTGGCGTTTCCGGGGACGAGATGGTAAGCCAAAGAGGTGGACGTTGCCGGCGGACCGGAGGGAGTAGTGCCACCGTACTAAGAAGCCCTTGCCAGATTCATTTGCGTTTTGGGGGAGTAAATGGTAAACTTCTTTTAACCTTTGTCTCTGGGGGGCGCCCCCAGGAATTCGAAAGCCCCAGGTTGGGAACCTGGGGCTTCACTCAGAGGGGCTGGCGACGGGCTGGGTCCCGTCGCCGGGGATGCTATGTTATAGCTGACTGGACCCAGTCTACACCAGATTCGCACTGTTGTGTCCCATTCTTAGCGAAATTTAACGATAAAGCCCCTTTAATCATCTACTTGGCGCTAACCGGACTGTTCCCCGCCCTGTTCTTGGCGCGCTCGTAATCGGCGAGCAACTGGCGGGTGACCCTCTCCGCCACGTCGGCGCTGGCGCCTCGGAATCTACCCCCAAGACTTTCCTGCGTAGTGGACCAGATGACGTCTCCGTCCTTGGTCACCAGGCGGACGGAGGCGGTGGCTTCGTGCTTGCGCTCCTGCGTGTGGAGCGAGTCGTTCTCGCCTCCGCCCAACGCCCCGGAGACGCTCTGGTGAACGGTGCCAAGGCTCCTGGTTGCAAGCCGGCCCTTGCTGTCGGTTGCGTTGCCGACGCCGTAGCCGGAGCTGCCGACGCTCTCGCTGGCCCGGGCGTTGACCCCGTCGCTGGACGAGAACGTCTCGGTGAAGATCAGGTCCTCGGCCGAGCCGCGGAGAATGGCATCGGCGCGGTCCTGGTTCTCGGTGATGACGAAGAGGCGGGACCGCTCCAGGCTGCCGATGATCATGTCGCGCATCTGGGCGGCAGTCTCGCCTCCATTCAAGCGTTCGACATAAACCCGGCGAATGGTGAGCAACTGGGTGAGTTGCTCGCGCTCGATTGCTTCGTCGCGGGGTGCTGGGGCGGCGGCCTGCCCGAGCGCCCCAGCCAATGCGATCCAGATCGCGATCATGTCAGCCTTTGCCTCTTTTGCGCGCCTCGACATCCTGGTATTCGACCTTGCGGCCGGTGCGGGCTTCCAAGCAGGCAAGCAGGGCCCGGATGTCACCTTTGCCCACACGAAACACCAGCGCCTGTTGGCGGCCGTTGTCGTCTTCGTACCCTATGGTCAGGAAGTGGGTGCGTTTCTTGCTCAGCAGGAACATCGGTGGCGAGAAGGCCAGGTAGTATCTGGGACCCACGTTCTCGCCGTATTCAAGGACGTTGATGCTCTGGTAGGGAACCTCTACGATGGCCGAGCGGGTCTCGAAGTGAAAATACCGGTCGCCGGTGATATCGATCAGCCCGCTGGCGGACTTCGGCAGTTCGACGATCGTACCACCGACGTATTCGACGCGGTCGCCCCGCCCCCCCGCTCGCACGGGGGCCGGTCCGAGCGCTACGACAAGAGCGCAGAAAGCAATCTTGGCCACGAAGGAACACGAATGAACACGAATTGAAACTAAACACCGGATTCGTGTGCGTCGGTGTTCATTCGTGGCCAATCCCATCAAACGCACCAGGATTCTTGCCTCACATGGCAGTGTCCCGCGACGGGCGGGACTCTCCGGCGGCGGAGTTTGGGCAGTCCTATGAGCGGCCCTACTGGCAGACCTACTGGGCGTCCTGTGAGTCCTATGGCGGTGGCCTGACCTCGCGGATATACAGGCCCGCTTGGAGGGTCTGGGGAGCCAGGCTGGGCTGCGCGGTAAGCTGAGACTATGTTCGACGACCCCAAGGCGCAGCCGGCAGAAGTGCCTCGTCCTGAGAGCGTCCCGGACGGAGTGATCGTCAGCCCGGACACGCGCCGGCCGGACCGCGTTCCACCCGGGCAGTCGCGGACGCGCAAGTGGCCGGTGCTCGACGCCAGCGGGCCGCCGGTGATCGACCTGGCGCGATGGCGCTTCCGGCTGGACGGCCTGGTCGCCAAACCCGTTGAGTGGAACTGGGAGGAGTTCGGAAAGCTTCCCAGAATCCGGGTGTTCGCCGATTTCCACTGCGTCACGCGCTGGTCGCGCCTGGGAAACACTTGGGAGGGCGTCTCGACGCGCGAGCTGGTGAGCCGCGCGGGCGGCCCCCTGCCGAACGCCCGTTTCGCGCTGGTGGCAGGCTACGACTCGGGCTGGGCCACCAACCTACCGCTCGAGGCCCTGTTGGCGGAGGACGCGCTGGTAGCGCTCACGCACGACGGGGAGCCGTTGACGGCCGAGCACGGCGGCCCGGCGCGGCTGATCGTGCCGCGGCTTTACGCCTGGAAGAGCGCCAAGTGGGTGAAGGCTATCGAGTTGCTCGATCGCGACCGGGCCGGCTTCTGGGAGAAGAACGGCTATCACATGCGCGGCGATCCGTGGCTCGAGGAGCGGTTCGGCTGGTCCTGATACCATGGAAGGGTAGATGTCCTTCGCTGGGAACCCCAAGTTGCGGCGCCGGA
>DATNLV010000733.1:0-6220 GCA_035602665.1 Bryobacteraceae bacterium
TTCGCCAAACGGATTGCTCCGCTCCGCGCCTGATCGGCTACATGTTGAATGGGCAATTTACATGGTGAGTTCCTTTCATCTCACAAGATCAGCCAGGCTTGGCCTGGCGCACCCTATGAACGCCGATGAACGCCGATGGGATGCAAAAGACAAGAAGTTCGAAGCGATTTCGGACTCCAGCCAAGCGCCCGCCAGCATTGGCGCAAAACGTGGCGTCCAAAAGAATCCTGTCAGAAAACGGCGCGTTTCAACCTTGTAGGTACTCACGGGCGCGGCTCGGTGACGGAGTCCAGAAGCTCGCGGCGGGTGACGGGGGCGGTGCCCAGTTTCCCGACGGCGATGCCGCTGGCGTGGTTGGCGATCTCGGCGGCATCGGCGGCGGTGGATCCGGCGGCTAGCGCCAGGGTGAAAAGCGCAATGGCGGTGTCGCCGGCGCCGGAGACGTCGTAAATCTCTTTGGCCCGCGTCGGCGTGTGGACGGGCGGGCGGTTCTGTTCGAGCACCAGCATGCCCTGCTCGCCGAGGGTGATCAGGACGGTGGCGGGCGCCCACTTGGCCAGGAGGGTGGCGGCGGCATGGAGAAGCGCCTGGTCGTGGGACGGGTCGCCGGCGGCGTCGGCGTAAGGCATGCCGGCGAAATCGAAGGCCTCGATGCGGTTGGGCTTGATGGCGGTGGCGGCGCTCCAGCGCAAGGGATTCCTGGGGGCAGGATCGATGGTTAGGACTTTCCCGGCGCGCGCGATGGACTGGGAAAGACGGTCGGCGAAATGTTGCTCGAGAAATCCCTTGGCGTAGTCGGCGACGATGACGGCGTCGAGGTCCGGCAGGAGACGGTCGAAGCAGGCCAGGGCCGCTTCGGCTTGGGCGGGAGAGGGAGGCGACTTGTGTTCGCGGTCGACGCGCACTACCTGCTGCTGGCGGGCGATGATGCGGGTTTTGACGGTGGTGCGGCGGCCGGGATCCTGGGCGAGGCAGTCGATCCCGATTCCTTCTTCGGTGAGAAGCTGGCGCAGGCGACGGGCTTCGGGATCGGCGCCGGTGAGGCCCATGAGGTGAACGGCGCCCGCGAAGTCTTTGAGGTTGCGCGCGACGTTGGCGGCGCCGCCGGGATACCAGCCCTCGCGGGTGACTTCGACCACGGGCACGGGGGCTTCGGGGGAGACGCGGGACACTTTGCCCCAGACGAACTCGTCGAGCATGACGTCGCCGATGACCAGGACGCGCAGGCGGGCGAATCGCTCGATGATGGCGTGGAGGCGCGTCAAGTAGGCAGTATAGCGGAGCGGCCGCCTTGGCGGCGGCTCCGCTATACTGCCAGCTGTCAGCTATCAGCTCTCAGCTTTCAGCTTTCGGACAAGGCCCTTACTGCGCGAAATAGCCGGTAATGTCGAGGATTCGCTGGGTCGGATTCGTTACGAAGACATTGATTGCCCCGGCGGGGCCGGCCAGCTGTCAGCTTTCGGACAAGGCCCTTACTGCGCGAAGTAGCCGTTGATATCGAGGATTAGTTGGGTCGGGTTTGTTACGAAGACATCAATTGCTCCATTCGCGCCGGCGGGGACGATGGCGGCGTTGGCCACTACCGTGCCTTCGAGCGAGTTCAGGGTCGAGACGAAGGGCTTCGGTGTGCCGGCCGGCCAGAGGGTCAGGTAAGAGAGCGGCCCGTCGGGTACTGCAGTTACGTTGAGCGCATAGGCGGCGGCGTTCGATGGGATGCCGCAGGGGCTGGCGGGGACTAGGAAGGTGCGCGGGGCGCCGGCCTCAAGCTCCGGGCCGCCGAAGGGGCCGGTGGGGTTGCGCGTATCGGCAACGCGGCAAGGCGTGACGGGGTAGAACGAGAGCGCGCCGGGCCCGCCGTAGCGGCTGAAGTAACCGTTGATATCGAGGATCAGGTTGGTCGGGTCCGGAACGAAGACGGAAATCGACTCGTTGGTCCCCACCGGAACGATGGCGGCATTGGCGACGACTCTGCCGTTCCAGGAATTCAGGGTAGAGACCAGCGGCTGCGCCTGCCCGGCGGGCCACGCGGTCAGATAAGCCAGCGGGCCCGGCGGCACCGCGGTGACGTTCAGGGAATAGGCGCCCGCGGCGGCGGGGATGTCGCAGGAGCTCAGGGGAACGGGGAAATCGCGGCTCTGGCCAGGGATCAGCGCGGGGGCGCCGAACAGGCCCGCGGATCCACGAGTGTCGGCTACGCGGCAAGGCGCGACGGGATAGAACGCTAGCGGGAGCGGGCTGGCCGAGGACTCGAAGTAGCCGTTGATATCCACGATGAGATCGGACGGATCGGTGACGTATACGCTCACCCCGCCAAAGAGGCCGGCGGGCACAATGGCGGCGTTGGCGACGACGGTGCCGTCCCAGGAGTTCAGTGTGGAGACGAAGGGTCGAGCCTGACCGGCGGCCCACAGCGTCAGGTAGGATAGCGGGCCTTCGGGCACCGCGGTGACGTTCAACGAGTACGCCTGCGCGGTGACGGGGATGCTGCAGGCGCTCCTCGGAACCGTGAAGGAGCGCGTGGAGCCGGCCGTCAGTGAGGGAGCTCCGAACTCGCCGCCGCCGCTGCGCGTGTCCACCACTCGGCAGGGATTCACCGGGACAAACCGCAGGCCGAACGTGGGCCCACTCGCGGTAGTAAACGCCCAGGTCGGGGAGCCGGCCGCGCCGTTGGCGTCCCAGGCGACGATTTGCCAGTAGTAGGTAACGCCCGCGATCAGATTGCCGGTGGCGAAGGTGGTGGCCCCGGTGCTCGCCACCAGGGGTGGCGCGGACGAAGGGCCAAAGTAGACGTCGTAGGATACGGCCCCTTCGGAGGCGTCCCAGACCAGAATCGGCGCGGGAGCGACGTTGATGGCGCTGTTCGGCGGATAAACCAAGACGGGCGGCGGGGGTGGAAACAGGAGGGTCACCGTGTAGGCGGCGGTAGACGGCACGGAGCCTCCGCCCGAGACGGCCACCTGGTTCACGACTTGAGGAGGCGGATCCGCGGCGATGTTCGCCGTGACGGCGATGGGCGGGTAGCTGGAGCCTGGATTGAGCGCGTCGCCGCGGGTGCAAGTGTTGCTCGCGCAGTTCCAGCCCGCGCCCGATATGGAAACCAGCGTCAGGCCGGCCGGGACGATCTCGGTTACGGTAACCGTGCCGCTGGTTGGTGCCGCGCCGGCGGCGTTGCTCACTACGACGGAGTAGGCTGCCGTCCGGGCTGGGGCAAAATTGCCGGACTCGGTCATGGTCATGGCGGCGCTCAGCAGCGCCCGGGTGCCTTGTGGCACCAGGATCCGGATGACGTCGTTGGCCGAGTCGGCGACATAGACGTTGCCGGCGGCGTCCACCGCGACGCTCCAAGGCAGCGAGAGTTGGGCGCTCGAAGCCGGACCTCCGTCACCCGAATAGCCAGAGCCGCCGAGCCCGGCGACGGTCGAGATCAGACCGTTCGGGGTCACCTTGCGGATGGCGCCGTTGTCGGTGTCGGCGATATACAGGTTGCCGGCTGCATCCACAGCCATAGCCATTGGGCCTCCGAGTTGGGCCTGGATGGCGGGGCCGCCATCGCCGGAATCGCCATGGACGCCGGTGCCCGCGAAAGCAGTGATGATGCCGCCGGGCGCGATCTTCCGGATGGCGCTGTTGCCCGTGTCGGCGACATAGACGTTGCCGGCGGTGTCCACGGCCACGCCGTAGGGGTAATGGAACTGGGCGCTGACGGCCGGACCTCCGTCGCCCGAGTAGCCCAGGGTGCCGTTGCCGGCGAGGGTGGTGATGGTGCCGTCCAGGGCCACCTTGCGGATCCGATTGTTGTCGGTATCGGCGATGAACAGGTTGCCGGCTGCGTCCACGGCCACGCCCCAGGGGCTGTTGAGCGCGGCGCTGGTGGCTGGACCTCCATCGCCCGAGTAGCCCGAGCCAACCTGCCCGGCGACCGTGGCGATCATGCCGCCCGGGGTCACCTTGCGGATGGCGCTGGTGTCGGCGATGTACAGGTTGCCGGCTACGTCCACGGCCACTGCCGTTGGACCCCCGAGCTGGGCCTGGGTGGCCGGGCCGCCGTCGCCGGAGTAGCCCACGGTTCCGTTGCCGGCTACCGAGGTGATGGTGCCGTCGGGAGTCACCTTGCGAATCCGCATGCGACCCCCGTCCGCGATGTAGAGGTTCCCGGCGGAGTCAACGGCCACTCCGTCGGGCCAACCTAGGGTGGCGTTGGTCGCCGGGCCTCCATCGCCGGACGGGCCGGAGACGCCGGTGCCGGCCACGGTGGTGATGATGCCATCGCCCGCGACCCTGCGAATCCGCAGATTGGCGCTATCGGCGATAAAGAGGCTGCCGGTTGCATCGAATGCGATCGAAGAAGCGTAGTAGAGCCTGGCGCTCGAGGCCGGACCGTGGTCGCCCGAGTAACCGGGATGGCTATCGCCGGCGACGGTGGTGATGGCGCCATCGGAGGCGACCTTGCGGATGGCGAAGTTGTTTCGATCCGAGATCAAGAGGTCGCCGGCACTATCGACCGTCAGTCCCAAGGGGTAATTGAGGCTGGCAGCGGTGGCCGGGCCGCCGTCGCCCGAGTAGGCCGCGGTTCCGTTGCCCGCCAGTGTCGTGATGATGCCTCGGGCCGACACCTTGCGAACCACGTTGTTCATGGTGTCGGCGATGTAGAGGTTGCCGGCGGTATCGAGGGCGAGCCCCTGGGGCGAGTTCAGCTTGGCGGAGGTGGCGGGTCCGCCATCGCCCGAGTAGCCGGAGACGCCGCTGCCGGCCACCGTAACGATGATGCCGCCGGGCGTTACCTTGCGGATTACATGGACACCGAGATCCGCGATAAAGAGGCTCCCGGCGCGGTCCACGGCCAAGCCTTGAGGCCAGTAGAGCGCCGCGCTCGAGGCCGGGCCGCCGTCGCCCGAATAGCCCGCGCTGCCGGTGCCGGCGACGGTCGAGATGAGGCCATCGGTGGTCACTTTGCGGACCACGTGGTTCGACATCTCGGCGATGTAGAGGTTGCCGGCAGCGTCGACGGCCAGAGCTTGGGGCCGGTTGAGCAGGGCACTGGTGGCCGGGCCTCCGTCGCCCGAATAGCCGGGCCGTGCGGAGCTACCCGCCACGCGCGTCAGGATTCCCGCGGGATCAATCTTGAAGACGCAGTTGCCGGCGGTGAAATAGACGCTGCCGAAAGCCGTGGCAAGCCCGTAAGGGTTGGCAAACGACGCATTCACGGCGAGGGCGGGCGTGGGCGGCAGGCCGCCCCCGGCCACGGTGGTGATGAGGTATTGCTGGGCCCAGGCCGAGCCGGCGGCCAGGAGGAGCACCAAGCTTGAAAAAAGAGCCTTCTTCATCGCGCGCCACCTCTCTTGCGGGCTTATTGCCGGAAACGAAAACTCATTTTAGCAAATGCAACCCGATTATCCTTAGGCGAATGCCGGCACGGAGCGGGGCTGAAGCCCCGCGCGGGCTGAAGCCCGCCCCCCGTCGGAAGAGATATGCCGCCGGAGACCGAACCCTTTCGGCCGATATGCAAGATATGTTGAAGCGCGTTCTATGTTTCATGCTGGCGGCGTGCGGGTGTTGGGCGGCGACGAAGCCGGTGATTCTGATGCAGCCGGGAAGCGTGACGGGATGGGAGGGGGGACAGGTAAGCTTCAGCGTGACGGCGACCGGCGTCCCGGCGCCCACCTATCAGTGGCAGCGGCTGTCGAGCACGACCTGGGGCAACGCGGCGGCCTGCACGAAGGCGCTGTGCCAGTTCACGGTGGCGGCTACCGACAACGGGGCGCAGTTCCGGGTGATGGTCTCGAACAGCGCGGGGTCGGTACCAAGCGCGGTGGCGACGCTGACGGTCAACTTCCTGGACGTTGTGGTACAGCCCACATTCCAGAAGGTCTGGGCGGGCACCGCGGCGACTTTCACGGTGACGGCGCGGGCGAACCCGGTTCCGATCGCATACCAGTGGTATGAGCAGGCTCCATCGCAGGCGGCCATGGCGATCCCGGGCGCGACCTTCCCTGTTTACACGACGCCGGTCACGGCGGCCCAAAACGATCAGACGGTGTATTGGGTATCGATGTCGAATGGGCCGTACACGAAACTGACCAACCGCGTGGTGTTGACGGTGGTTTCGCAGGCGCCCACGATCACGTTTCAGCCCAAGAACATCACGGCGATGGAAGGGACGCGGGTGACCTTCACGGTGTTGTCGAGCGCGGCTCCGCCGCCTTCCTACCAGTGGCAGAGG
>DATNLV010000739.1:0-2046 GCA_035602665.1 Bryobacteraceae bacterium
GCGCTCTGCGGGGCCGCAAGATTCCAGTGTTCCCGGTCAACTTGGGCGGGCTCGGTTTCCTCACCGCCATCAGCGTGGACGCGGTCTGCCCGGAGCTGGAGCGCGCCCTGCGCGGCGAGCACCGCATCGGCACGCGCAGCATGTTGCACTGCGAGGTGGTCCGCGACGGCGTTCCGACGGCCTCCTACGACGCCCTCAACGACATCGTGGTCACCAAGGCGTCCATCGCCAGGATCATCGACCTCGACGCGTTCGTGGACAACCACTTCGTCTGCGCCTACAAGGCCGACGGCCTGATCGTCTGCACTCCCACCGGATCGACAGCCTACTCGCTCTCCGCCGGCGGGCCGATCATTTTTCCGCGCGTCGGCGCGCTGTGCCTCACTCCCATCTGTCCGCACATGCTGACCAACCGGCCGGTCATCGTCCCCGACACCGCGGTGATCACGTTGCAGAGCCGCACCCGCGATGAGGACGCCTACCTCACCATCGACGGGCAGATCGGCGAGCCCCTGCGCGAGGGCGACAAGGTTGTGTGCAGCCGCTCGGCGCACGTGCTGCGCCTGATCCGTCCGCCCAAGTCGATGTTCTTCGACGTGCTGCGGCAGAAGCTGAAGTGGGGCGAGCGCTAGCCGCTCACGCCGTCGCGGGGCGACTTCCGCGGCCTGGCAGGGCAGAGCGCCAAGTAGTTATTGCAGCGCGAAGGGGTAGTAACCACGGCGCGTGCGAACGGTGACGTCCGGAATGTCCACCGTGACTTTGATCGCACGGAGCTGGCGCGTGTTCTCGGTGGTGTCCGGAACATAGCGCAGGATGTACTGCGTGCTGATCTCGCCGGCGACCTTGGTGATGGCGTCGAACATGTGCTGGGAGACCGCGGACGAATACGCGCCGCTGCCTACCACCAGCGAGTAGTTGCCGGCGTCCTGAGGCTTCGAAAGGTATCCCGAGACATCGGCGTAAACGCCGTCGAGCGGCGTCTCGACGCGGCCTCCGGTCGAGTCGGTCAGGCGGGTGATCGCGTCCTCGCCCTCGTTCGTGAATCCGAACGCCTGCGTGCTGACCACATAGATCGTCACCAGGTTGCGCTGCGCCAGTTCGATCACCTGCTCCAGCGAGTGCTTGCTGGCGTTGTCGTTGCCATCTCCGAAAACAATGAGCACGCGTCGCGGCTCGATGGGCTCGCCCGGGAGCAGGTGGTGCTTGTTGATGGCCATCACGATGGCGTCATAGAGCGCCGCGCCGCCGCCCGGTTTGAGCGTGCGGATCTTGTCCACGATGGGCTCGGGATTCGAAGTGGTGTCGACAGCCAGCTCCGCATCGGTGCTGAACGTAACCAGAAAGCCGCTGTACTTCTTGTCCCTCTCGTCGGACAGCAGCGCCCAGACCATCTCCTGGGCGGTCTTCTGGAAATTCTCCCAGTGGATGCGCGAACCGCTGCTCAGATCGAGCACGAGGCCCAGCACGATCGGCTGGTTGGCCTGGCGGCTGAAAAACTCGATCTTCTGTTCCCGGCCGTCTTCGAAGACCTTGAAGTCGGACTTCTCCAGGTTGGAAATGAAACGGCCCTTGTAATCGGTCACCGTCACGGGCACGATGACCTCGTTCCTCTGGATCTTGAACGAGGGCGGTTCCGCCTCAGGCTTCTGGCCCGCCGGCTGCGCCAGCGCCGCCATACAAAATCCGGTTATGAAGATCAGACCACCTCGAAGCATCGACATCATTATCTCACCCTGGCAAACATTTCTCAGCAGCGGTGCGGCGGCTCCACATCGGCCGGAGGCGGGTCTGGAGACCCGCTGCAGGACTGGAGTCCTGCCCCACAACTCATCGCTCGACGCGGCCGGAGCCGCCGCCCTTCGCCAAAGCCTTGACCTCGTCCGCGCTGAAGCGATTGTAATCCCCCGGCAGCGAATGCTTCAGACACGATGCCGCGACCGCGAACTCCAGCGCCTCCTGGTGGCCAGGCAGTCGCTTGAGCCCGTAGATCAGCCCGGCCGCGAAGGCGTCGCCTCCGCCCATGCGGTCCACGATGTGCGTGATCTC
>DATNLV010000744.1:0-3190 GCA_035602665.1 Bryobacteraceae bacterium
TGCTCTGCGCATCCCGCTGGTGCGCGGCCGTGTGTTCCGCGACGGCGAGGCCGGCGACCCCGTGATCCTTGGCGAGGGCCTGGCGCGGCGTTTGTGGCCGGACGGCCGGGACCCCCTCGGCCGCTCGGTTCGCATAGGCCGGAACAGGCCCAGGACGGTGGTCGGCGTGGTGGCCGATGTTCGGCACCTTCTTCTGACGGACGATCCCGCGCCCGCCCTGTACATCCCCACGTCCTGGACGTTGTGGGATCCCATGATCGTGGTCGTGCGCACGCCCGGCGATCCCCTGCGGCTCGCGTCCGCGTTGCGGCGCTCCGTGGCGAAGCTCGATCCTCAGCAGCCCGTCTTTGACGTGCAAACGATGGAGGACCTGGTCGAGGCCAATTCCGCCGATCAGCGTCTGGATACATTTCTGGTTGGGGCGTTTGCTTTGCTGGCGCTGATGCTGGGAGTGGTCGGTGTCGCGGGCGTCATCTCGTATGCGGTGGTTCAACGGACGCCCGAGATGGCGGTCCGGATGGCCCTGGGGGCAACGCCGGGCGGCATCGTGCGCACGGTGATGGCGGGTGGGTTGCGCATGTGCGCCGCCGGCCTTGTGCCTGGCCTGGTGGGTGCGTACCTGCTCGGCCGCGCGATGGCCGGGATTCTGTTCCAGGTGCAGCCGGACGACCCGGCGATTCTCGGCGCCGTCGCGGGAGTCCTGCTGACGGCGTCGCTGGTGGCGAGCTGGCTGCCGGCGCGCAGGATCGCCGGCATCGATCCTGTGATCGCGCTGCGGAAGGAGTAGCTGCCCATGCCTCCGCGACCGCGACGTCGAGGTGCGGGTGGTTGACTTCGCGGTAGGAAACTCCCGGAGCCGGTAAATCGCGCCGGTGCGTTTGCTTCGACCCTTCAGAGCGGATCGCTCGCCGCTTCCGCGATTCCGGCGCGAACGGCCTGAGCGCCCTGCTCGCTGAACGGGGCAACGACGCGCTCCGAGCGGTGGTCCCAGAACAGGATCGCTTTCTGCCCCACAGCGGGGAGCGATCCAGCGCCTAACCTTGGCGGTGCTGTCATAGTCCCCTGCAGCATCTCGGTCACCTGGTACCCACCGTCAACCCCACGTACAACCACGATCGCCGCGCTCTCGGAATCCCGGCCAAACCGCTGGTACAGTTCCTGGGTCCACTTGATTGGCTTGTGCGGATCATAAGCGGCAATTTCTTCTTCGAGGTGGCGGGCTGCGGTCGGGTGGAGGCGTCGTACATCCACGCAGGCCCTGAGCCTCGGCCCAAGGCACGAAAGATCAAACGCGAATGCTTCCCGCATCTCCTCGGCGCTGGCATATGGGGTGACGTGAACCCATCTCTCCATACAGCACTCACAACCGCCCGGCTCCCCGAACTCAATATTGAGGTGATCAGGGGGGCGGCGCCAGTAGAAACCTCGCACCGTGTCGGCATCAGCAACGAATGTACAGATGTGGAGAGCACGGCCGGGCATCTCAGCCATGACTACGAAACTCTTCCCCCAGACGATGCCGTTGCGGACCCGGAGGCCAGCCGCGACGCGGCCCCGCCGTCTGCCAGCCAGGCGCAGCATCTCCGAGAGAGTTTCATCCGTCAAGTTGCCCAACACACTCTGATTCAGCACTACCGAGAAATCGCAGTGGGAGGGAGAGCAAGGTGATTCCACCCGAACGTCGCCAGAGAACGCTCTTCGGATCGAGTCAGCGCTCTTCCATGTGCTCTTCCTCAATTCAATCGCTTGTATCTGTCTTAGCAGGGCCTCGGCCTTCCGCTCGAACAGCCAGTCGGAGAGAGCCACATACGCGGCCCATCCACCTACCAAGAGGAGGAACGCCAGGCACAGAGCCTTGACCCATTTGGCCATCGGTGCCCGGCAGCCAGCCCTCCGGAATGACATTGCCGAGAGCAGCCCCAGCGCCAAGCCGCAAATCCCTTCAAACGCACACCAAAGCCTGCCGCCCGAACCGGTATCCCACGCCCGTGCGGTGCGCGGTTCCGCGGGCGCGACGTGAGTGATTTCAAGGTCCCAGACACGATACCTGCACTTGAGAGGCGCCTCCCATAACCAGGGCGGCCAATCGTTATCGGCCGACCAGCGTACATGCAAGTGCGGAGATGTGGAGTTGTGAGAGTTGGTGAGCCAGACCTCCGCCTGCTGGTCCCCGGCCCAAGAGGGCTCTGCGATCGCCCCATCGAACGAGGCCACGGGGCTCGACCTCAGCAGCGTCTCGAATCCTCCGTGCAGGAACAGGGCGAGGCCCAGGAGGAACGCCCCCGCCAGGTTGTTCCGGTCCACGAGCCGCCTCCAGCGCATCCCAATGAAGCAAGGGATAGCCGCCAGAACGCACATCGCGGCAATCGCGTTCACATACGATGACACCCCGGCCAAGTCGGGCACAATAGAACAGACACCGGCCATGGCCGTCGGGTTCCCGGGCCAAGCTCGAGCGCCTCCGCGACCGCGACGTCGAGGTGCGGGTGGTTGACTTCGCGGTAGGAAACTCCCGGAGCCGGTAAATCGCGCCGGTGCGTTTGCTTCGGGTTGATCGGGATCCGGACCGCGGGGCGGCCGCTCCATTTCGCCCAAGTGCTTGTGTGGCCTGGTGGTACACGCGAGCCCGCAACCTGCGGCCGGGGTTGGTAGAATTGGCACATGAGTTGCTAAGTTCAAGCTGCAAAGGGGGATGTCATGAAGACTGTGGTGTGCTTTGCTGCCATGCTGGCTCTAACCACCTGGGGCGCTGCGTTCGCCCAGGAAAAAGGCCATGGGGAATCTCACGGTGGTTTCACTCCGGGCCGCGCTCCGTCGCACGGTCCAAAACCCACGCGTAGCGCTCCTCCCGCTGCCGCCCGCCACGATGGCGGCGCGCCGCAAGAGCGCCACTTCGACGACCAGCCAGGGCATCCCAACGCCCCGCACGTCGATAAAGGCAAGGTCTGGGTCGGGCACGACCAGGGTCGCGACGATGCCAGGTTTCACATCGACCATCCCTGGGAGCACGGCCATTTTGGCGGCGGCTTCGGTCCCCGCCACGTTTTCCATCTGGGCGGGGGCGGCCCCGGGCGCTTCTGGTTCGGCGGCTTCTTCTTCTCCGTGGCCCCCTTCGACATTGGCTACGTTGACGGTTGGGGATGGGACTCCGACAACATCGTGATCTATGACGATCCGGATCACCCCGGCT
>DATNLV010000745.1:0-3667 GCA_035602665.1 Bryobacteraceae bacterium
GGCGACTTCGCGAACGCCGCTGGCATTGGGCAGCATGTCGAAGCGGTCGAGCACCTGCGGGTTGCCGCCCTGGGCCGCGATGACTTCCTTGAGCTTGGCGTAGCCCGAGCCGTCGAGCAGTTTGCGCTGGGCCATCTCGCGGGCCTCTTCGAGGGTCTCGGTGATCTTGCCGAGGAAGATCATGCGGGCGGCGAGCTCGAGCGAGAGACGGGTGAGATCGTTGGGGCCGGCGCTCTGGAGGGTCTGCGACACCTCCATGATCTCGAGCGCGTTTCCGATCGCATAGCCGAGAGGCTGGCCCATATCGGTGATGAGGGCCTGCACGCGCTTGTCGAGGCGGCGGCCGACGCCGACCATCAACTGGGCCAGGCGGCGGGCGTCCACCTGCCGCTTGGTGACGGCACCGGAGCCGACCTTGACGTCGAGCACGACCGCGTCCAATCCGGCGGCGAGTTTCTGCGCCATGATCGAGGCAGCCAGGACCGGAATCGAGCCAATGGTCGCGGTGGCTTCGCGGAGCGCGTAGAGGCGGGTATCGGTGGGCGCGAGTTCGCCGGCCTGCGACGTGAAGGCCAAGCCGGTCTTGGCGAGTTGGGCCTTGAAGTCGTCGATGGAGAGGTCGGTGCGGAAACCGGGAATGGCCTCGAGCTTGTCGAGCGTGACGCCGGCGTGGCCGGTGGGGCGCGTCGAGATCATGGGCACGATAACGCCGGCGGCGGCGGCCAGGGGCGCCGCGATGAGGCTGGTCTTGTCGCCGACGCCGCCAGTGGAGTGTTTGTCCACCTTAGGCCCCGGGATGGCAGACAAGTCTAGCGTGTCACCGGAGCGCACCAGGCAATCCGCCAGGGCGCTCACCTCGTGGTCAGTCATTCCGGCGAAGTAAGTCGCCATGAGGAACGCCGACATCTGATAGTCCGGGACATCGCCGCGCGTGTAGCCTTCGACGAGCGAGGCGATTTCCTCGGGACTCAGTTCTTCGGCGTCTCGTTTTCGATGAATCAAGTCGGCGGTTCGCATTCGAGAACACTTAGGCTACCATCTTATGTGGGTAAAAGTAAAGGTTTTATAACCGCTTAAGTGGATCAGAGGGCCGCGTCGGGGCGGGGTAGGGGGGTGCGATAGCGGCCCTCGAAAACCTCTCCGAACAGCTCCAGGACCTCGGCGTGGACCAGCGTGTTGTCGGCAAGGACATGCGGCCCGCTGATCTGGAGAGGCCGTCCGTGCATGTCCGAGACGGTTCCGCCGGCTTCGGCGACCAGCAGAGTTCCCGCCGCCATATCCCAAGGTTTGAGGCCGAATTCCCAGTAGGCGTCGAGGCGGCCGCAGGCCACGTAGGCCAGGTCGAGCGCGGCCGAACCGGCGCGCCGGGCGCCTTGGGACAGCATGGACATCTGGTAGAAGAAGTGGACGTTCACGTTCTGGTGGCGCTTCCGGCTGGGGAAGCCGGTGGCGACCAGCGCTTCCTCCAGGCGAGGGAGTTTCGAAACGTGGATGGGCTTGGCGTTCAGCCAGGCGCCGGCGCCGCGCTCGGCGGCGAACATCTCGTCGCGCAGGGGATCGTAGATGCAGCCGGCGATCATTTCGCCCGCGCGTTCGAGGGCGAGGGTGACGTTGAACATGGGGAAGCCGTGGAAGAAATTTGTGGTGCCGTCGAGGGGATCGACGAACCAGCGGTACTCGGAGCCGGCTTCGCGGCCGCCGCCTTCCTCGGCCATGATGGAGTGGGTGGGGAAGTGGGAGCGGAGGCGCTCGACGACGAGCGCTTCGGAGGCTTTGTCGGCTTCGGTGACCAGGTCGAACTCGCCTTTGAGCTGGTAGGTTACCTTCTGATCGAAGTAGTGGGACAGGATGGCGCCGGCTTCGCGGGCGATCTCCATGCTGGTTTCCAGGAATGAGGGCATGAGAAACCAATGTAGCATCCGCTCCCTGGCGGTCGCGGCTCGGTAACGCAGCTCGGTAACGCGGCTCGGTAACGCGGGTCGGTAACGCGGGTCGGTGCTCCGTAATCGGGGCGGCAAGCTCTTGGGCTCGCAAACCTGCCGCCTGGCGCAACGGGGATCCGTGCTGTCCAGCAGCAGCAAAGGAGCCTCATATCTCGCGGTGATTTCGTCGCCTCCATGAGGTAGAGTGTGACTATCGGCGGACAGGAACTAGCCTGAGTCGCTCAGAGGGCGGTCTGATCTCTAAGTTTTCGCGCCATCGCGGAGAGCCAGCCCGGGATGGGTGGGGTTGGCCACGAACTGCGCCCCGAATCCGCGGACTACCCTCTCGGACCTGACCACGGTCGCTTAACCGTCGAATGTCTGCTCATTCATGCAAGGGAAGGGTACTTCGCATGACGGCCAACACTGCACCCTGCTCTCGCATCGGTCAACAAGGAATAGAGGATGAAAAAGATGAAGATACTAATGGTACTAACATCGCACGATCAACTCGGAAACACCGGTCGCAAGACCGGGTTCTGGCTTGAAGAATTCGCAGCCCCCTACTTTGTTTTCAGGGACGCTGGTGTCGACCTTACCCTGGCGTCACCGAAAGGCGGACAACCACCGCTCGATCCGAAGAGCGACACACCGGAAAGTCAGACGCCTGCCATGACGCGGTTCAAGCAAGATCCCGAGGCGCAAAAGGCGCTCTCCCAGACGGTCAGGCTTGCCGACATGAAAGCGGAAGATTTCGACACCGTTTTCTATCCCGGTGGGCACGGCCCGATGTGGGATCTTGCGGAGAGCCCTACGTCGATCGCCCTTCTGGAAGCCTTCTACAATTCCGGCAAGCCGATCGCATTGGTGTGCCATTCGCCGGGGGTGCTGCGCCACGTTACCTACCAGGGCGCTCCGCTGGTGAAAGGAAAACACGTCACCGGTTTCACGAACGGCGAGGAAGAGGAGGTGCAGCTCACGAAGGTTGTGCCGTTCCTGGTCGAGGATGAACTGCTGCGACTCGGCGCCATATACGAGAAGGTGGCGGACTGGCAGCCTTTTTCCGTCACTGACGGCCGTCTCATTACTGGCCAGAATCCCGCGTCGTCGACCACGGCAGCTCAGGCGCTTTTGAAACTCATGACTGCATCGGAATTGGAGCCGTCAATAAACGGCGTACAAATCGAACAGAAGAGCTATGAGATGCCCCCGCGGGAGGGAATCAGCATCGCGCATTTTCTCACCGTCGCCGACGTCGAGCGATCGGCTCGCTACTACGAAAAGGTCTTCGGTGCTCGCATCCTGAGCCTGGGGGATGGCAACGCGCCTGGGTACCTTCAGCTTGCGAATATCTGGATGATTCTGAACGTTGGAGGCGGCCCGACCGCGGATAAGCCGACCGTAACGCTGAGCGTCCCCGACCCGAATCACATCAACAGCTTTATGAATCTCCGCGTTGCGGATATTCAAGCATGCTATAAATTATGGACAAGTCGCGGAGCGGAGTTCCTCACGGAGCCGATACCCAAGTACGGCGAGATTCGCTGCTACATACGCGATCCCGACGGTTACATTATCGAGGTGGGACAGAGCACCGACCTGAAATACGGTTAACCACGCGTCCTACTTTCAGGCATAGAAAGGAGCACGAGATGAAAACTATGGAGCCCCCGCGGGTGAGTGCCGCCATCACGTCGGGCACGCTCGGTGTCAACGTATTTACCGCCCCGGGAAAGGTAATGGTA
>DATNLV010000021.1:0-3618 GCA_035602665.1 Bryobacteraceae bacterium
TTGGATCCGTCCACCGCGAAGCCGATGAAATCATCGGCGTCGGCGCCCAATCTACCCTTATAGCGTTTGGCCAGAAGTTGGGTAAAACTTGCCACCATGCGCAGCGGCTCCTGCAGGTCATGCGATGCCACGTAGGCAAAGTGCTCGAGTTCGGCATTGGACCGCTTCAGGTCCGCCACGGTCCTGATCAGCTTTGCCTCGGCCCGCTTGCGGCTGGTGATGTCCCGGATGGCCGCGGTCACCAGGATGCCGTCGGGGCCCTCTTGAGGACTCAACATCATCTCGATCGGAAACTCGCTGCCGTCTTTGCGACGACCGATGAGTTCGACCCCGGTGCCGATCTTCTGCGCCAGGGCCTCAGCAGCGGTTCGGGTGCCGTCGGCGATGATTCGTTCCGCGAAGCCGTGCGGGATCAGGCTCGCTATCTGACTCCCGAGAAGTTCGTCGCGGTGGTATCCGAACTCCTTCTCGGCCTGCAGATTTAGCAGCACGATGTCGCCGGAAGCATTCACGACAATCATCGCATCCGGGGCGGCCTCCAGCAGACCTCGGTACCGCACTTCGGATGCCCTGCGTTCCGTGATATCCCGGATCACTTCGCAGAAGCCGGTCAGTGCTCCGCTTGAGCCGCGTATTGAGGTGATTGCCAGGTTCGCCAGGAACCGCGTTCCGTCCTTTCGGATCCGCCAACGCTCGGTCTCGAAGCGGCCATTCTGTTCAGCGCGCCTCAGCTCCTGTTCCGGCTCGCCCTGGTCAATATCCTGCTGTGTATAGAACCTGGAGAAATGCTGTCCCAGGATTTCTTCCGCGCTGTAGCCCTTGATACGTTCAGCGCTGGAATTCCAGGACACCACGTTGCCCGTGGTGTTGAGCATGAAGATGGCGTGGTTCTGCAGGCCATCGATGACTTTATGTAGTTGTTCTTCGGTCTCGAAGGCTCGCGCCAGCGCCCAGCGGCGCCCGACATAGCAGCGTTGCGACCACCAGAGGGCGGCGGCGAGTAGCAGTATTCCTAGAATGGTTTCAAGGATTACAGCCTCTCAGGCCCGGCCAGAGCGCGGGGCTGCGCAGGCATTGCGAGGATCCGAATTCGCGGTCTTGGGAACGACAGTTGAATCTCATACATTCGTTTGATCTCAGGATTGGCACCAGCTCGTGCCCGATGCGCATCGAGCCGCAGGAACTCTTCACATTCAATCCATCATTCTTGACGGCCAGCAATTCGTCCGGCACTGAATATGACACGGCTCCGCGGTCGGGGGCGCGTGTCTGCTCACAGATGGGAACATCAGTTGCGGCGCACCAACGTGCCGTGGTCGCTACTATCGACCGAGAGAGGTGGCGGAACCGCCAACCAATGGTGGCCTGCATGTGGTGCACGGGGTTCCAAGGTGAATCACTCCGGCCCCTGTTCTGGAGCAAACACCAACCCCTGTCAGTGACGCATTGGAACGCCCATTCCTTGCGCCAAATGGCGCACGCCTGTGGCGAGCGAGGGAGTATCGATGGCGCATCGTGCTGCGTCACGATTTCGCTATGGCCCAGGGCTGTCTGCTTGGCAGATCCGTGCCTCGCGACGCATCCAAAGCGAGCTTCGTGGCGCCGCCGGGTGCGGCACCTACCGTTCTTTCAGTGACGCCATGTCGATCACGAAACGGTAGCGCACGTCGCCCCGCAGCAGCCGTTCGTAGACGCCGTTGATGTCCTGGATCCGGACCATCTCGACATCGCTGACGATACCGTGCTCGGCGCAGAAGTCGAGCATCTCCTGCGTCTCGGGCATGCCGCCGATCGCGGAACCGGCGATGGAGCGGCGTCCACCGATCAGGCTGAAGCCCGCCAGCGCCGGCTCGAGGGCCGTGAGTGCGCCGACCAGCGTCATGGTTGCATCGCGTTTGAGCAGCGCCGCATACGGGTTCAGGTCATGGCCGTTGGGGATCGTATCGAGCAGGAAATCGAAGCTGCCGGCATGGGCACGCATGGCCGCGACGTCCTTGGAGAGCAGTACCTCGTGGGCGCCGAGACGGGCGGCATCGGCCGCCTTGCCGGCCGAGGTCGTGATCATGACCACGTGCGCGCCCAGCGCCCGGGCGAACTTGATACCCATGTGCCCGAGGCCGCCCAGGCCGATGATGCCGACCTTGTGGCCAGCGCCGATCTTCCAGTGCCGCAACGGCGAATAGGTCGTGATACCGGCGCACAGCAGCGGTGCCACGCCCTTGAGGTCCAGGGAGCCGGGAATCGTCACCACGAAACGCTCTTCGACGATGATCTGTTCGGAGTAGCCGCCGAAGGTCAGCCGCTGGCTGCCCCGCTCCCGGTCGTTGTACGTGAGGGTCGCGCCTGTGCTGCAGTACTGCTCGAGCCCCTGCGCGCAGGACTCGCACTGCCGGCAGGAATCGACCATGCAGCCGACACCCGCATAGTCGCCGACCCGGAACTTGCGCACTGCGCCGCCTACCCTGGTGACGCGGCCGACGATCTCGTGTCCGGGCACCATCGGGTAGATGGAATTGTTCCAGTCGTTGCGGGCCTGATGCAGGTCCGAGTGGCAGACACCGCAATAGAGAATCTCGATTTGGATGTCATGCGCGCCCGGTTCGCGCCGATCGATCGTGAACGGTGCGAGCGCGGCGTGCGCATCGGCGGTGGCAAAGGCCTTCACGGAGGGCATCGGGAGTCACCTCGCGAGGCAAGGGAGTGACTGGGGGATGTGCATTATAGGGCGGCTTTCGGCCCCCGATCAGTCCGGCAGCGGTGCACCGCGGGTTTCGAGGCTCAGTGGCAGCAGCGCCAGTCCGCACAGGAACGCGAACGCCGTCATCGCGACCGGCCGGCCGATACTGCCGTAGTGCTGCACGCCCGCGCCGATCAGGAAATTCACGCCCGCGCCAATGAAGCGTCCGAACGAGGTCACGAATGCGAACGCCGTGGCGCGGATGGCTGTCGGATACTGCTCCGGGAGCCAGAGGCTGTAGATGGCGAAATTCCCGCCGAAGAAACCGAGTACGCACAGTGACGCGATGAACGCGGCGAGTCCGCCGGGGAGCTGGAATGCCCAGCCGAAGCTTAAGTAGATGCCACCGGCCATGCCGCAGAAGTACAGCGCCAGCGTGCGGCGTCGTCCCAGCCTTTCGGCCAGCGGTGGCAGTGCCAGGCAGCCGAGGCAGGTCGCGATCGACAGCAGCCCGGTACCGAAGGACGCGAGCCGGGCGGCCTGCGCGCCGCTGTGGCCGGCGGCGCGTGCCATCGCCACGATCGCGGTGGGTTCGTAAACGGTGCCGGCCCAGAGTCCGATGATCGAGACCGTGACCAGCCCCGCGTTGACCAGCGTACGGGTGCGATAGGTTCCGGCAAATAGCGCTCGCCACGGGTGCCGGCGGTCCGTGTTCGACGCGGCGCGTCTCCATCGCTCCGGCTCGGAGACCCGGGAGAGCATGTAAAGCGCAAGGAGCACCGGAGCACCGCCGCACAGGAACATCGCCCGCCAGCCGAAGGCGGCGCCCACGGTGAAGTTCAGCGCTGCGGCCAGGAAGAAGCCCACGTAGTATCCGGTCTGCAGATAGCCTGCCCCCATGCGGCGGCGGTCCTCGGGCCAGGCTTCGGCGACGTAGGTCC
>DATNLV010000037.1:0-4118 GCA_035602665.1 Bryobacteraceae bacterium
GACCTCGCGCCGCCGCGTGCTCAGGACCTCGCCGATGCGCCGCTCGCTCTCGCCATCCCCGTAATTCGCTCCCGTATCGACGAAGTTGATACCCAGGTCCAGCGCGCGATGGAGCATCTGGATGGAAGGTTCCCGCTTCAGTCCCAGAAACCGGCTCCCCGCGCCGAAGGTGAGAATCGAGACGCTCGCGCCCGTGCGGCCGAGAGTGCGTGCCGGCATCGCCGCCGCGCCAGCCAGCGAACGGACGACCGCGCCGCCCAAGGCCGCGGCTTCGAGGAACTGCCTTCTGGAAACCTCTGAGGACAACGAACCCACTCTCCTTATCATCGCCGAACCGCCACCGTCAGGGGCTGACGTCCGCTCACTCACGTTCGCGGTTCGGTGCTTAAGTGATACGACGCTCGCCAGCGGCGGGTGGTTACGAGGCGGCCGGCGCCGGCTTGCGCAGGAGGTCCACGATGGCGGCGAAGAGCTTCGACTTCATCTCATACCGCTGGGGTGCTCGGGTGATGTAGCGCACAATCACCTCCAAGCCCTCCGTCACGGGCCGCAGGTCCGCGGCGGGACTGGCCGAGAAGGAATGCGAGCCATACTGGCGCGTGACCCGCTCCCAATCCTGTTCGGCCGCCCTGGCGTCCGCCTCCGTCTCCTTCTCCGCGAGCCCGCGGATCTCGGCCACGGCCGCATAGGGGTCGCGATCGGCCGGCAGCGTGACGTGGAGCTCGTCCCAGAGCCACTGCCCGACGGTCGAGAAATTGAAATAGTGTTTCTCGATGGCGAACGTGTTCATGAAGGACACACGGCGGCCCGTGGGATGGCCCGTGCTGGTCCAATTCCCCATCTCGAGAAGAGTCGTCTTGATCAGGCCGATCTCGATGACCTCGCCGCTCACGCCCTCGATCTCCACCCAATCGCCGATGCGAACACCGTTGCGGCCGATCAGCGCGAACCAGCCGAAGAAAGCCACGATGAAGTCCTTCAAGGCGACGGTGAGGCCGGCGGTGGTGAGTCCGATGATGGTGGAAAGCTGGGTCGGCGGCCCGAAAACGACCAGCAGAATGGCCAGCACCCCGGTGGCTTGAACCGCGATTTCGGCCACCACTCTCACCTGGTGCAGGCGTTTCCTGTCGCCAGGGTCGTACATAGACCGCTTGATGACGCGCGTGATCACGACCACCGCCAGCAGGATCCCGAGCACGATCGCGAGCGAAGCCAGGAGCTGGCTGAGCAGGCCGCGCCGCCTGGTCTCGACCGTATCGCCCCAACTCTTGTAGACCCCGGCGAGCTGCTCCACGTCCTGAGTCCGCTTGTCCAGTTCCGTGAGCGTCTTCCTCTGATCGGACAGGTGCTTGAGCTGCGCGACCATCGTGCCGGTGTCTTCCTGGTCGCTCTCCTCGTCGTTGCCCTGATCGTTCGATGGAGAGGCGGCCTGGCTGGCATCCGGCGCCTGGGCGGCGGGGTTGGGCGCGGGCTTCTTGAAGACCAGCGCTTCCAGGGCGTCGTGCTCGCGGGTCAGCGTCGAAGCCTTGCCGGCGGCCTGCTGGCGGGCGTCTTCCAGTTCGCGCCCTCGCGCCCTCAGCGACAGCCACGCCATCATCTGCTCCTGGAGGGTTCCGGTTGGGGGCGCCACGGCCGCCTTCGGTGGTTGCGCCTCCTTCTGCGCGGTCTGATAGGCATCGAGCGCGCGCTGGACCTGATCTTCCGGATCACCGCCCTGCCGCGCCAGGTCCTGCCGATTGTCGTCGAGTTCGTCCTGATCGAGAGCCGCCTGGGCCTTGACGAGTTCGAGCTGGTCGGTGGCCTTGTCGTTGCCGGCTGCCGCCTGCGGGGTCAGCTTGGCGATGCGGTCCTGTTCCTTCGCGATGCGATCTTTCAACTGGGCGATGTGATCGGCCAACTGCTTCAGCGGACCCGCCGCCGCCGGGGTCTCGGCCGCCGCTTCGCGCAGGGCGGTGGCGAACGCCTGGTCGGTCTGGTGGTCGGCGAGGCGCAGGGCTTCCTGGGCGAAGCCCCTCTCGGCCGCGGTGTCGGCGAGCGGAGCCACCTGGCGGGCGATCTGGATGAGGTGCTGATCCACGGCCGCAGCGTTCATCACCTGGTTGGTTACAAACGCGCGGATCGATCCGGCGCCGCGGGTCAGGTAAGCCGCCACCAGGCAGGCCACGAGCAGCGCGGCCAGCAGCAACGTCAGCAGGTTCTTCTTGAGTCCGCTCATCGAGTGTGCTCCAGCTTTACTGAGGATACCGCGCACTTCGGCGCGGGGGGCGCAGCCCGCGGCCTCAGAACTGGAAATAGATGAACGGGATCTGTGCGTCGATCACGCCGAACAAGTCCAGACACAAGAACATCAGTGCGAGCGCGGAAGCGTAAACCGGCGCGGGCGCTTTCGCCACTCGCTCGAACCAGTCGCGCTTCTCCTCGGCCAGGGCCAGCAGAAGCGCCAACAGAATCAACCCGACGTGCCAGGGCATCAGCAGATCGCGGCCCAGCTTGCCGGTAAACATCTGCGTGAGCACCTGGCGGCTCTGGGCGAGATCGGCCGCCCGGAAGAACACCCAGCCGATCATCACCAGGAGGAACGTGAGGATGGCTTTCAGCGGGTAGAGCCAAGTCCACCGGTCGTCAACAGGACGATCGCCACGCACGGCCCGCTCGACGGCCAGCAGGCTCCCGTGGTATCCGCCCCAGATCAGAAAGTTCCAGCTGGCGCCGTGCCACAGACCGCCGAGGAGCATGGTGATCAGGACGTTGCGGTAGGTCATCCATCGGCCTTTGCGGTTGCCGCCGAGCGGAATGTAGAGATAATCGCGCAGCCACGACGATAGCGAAATGTGCCAGCGCCGCCAGAAATCGGTGATGCTTGCGGCCAGGTAGGGTCTTCGGAAGTTCGGGGGAAAGTGGAAGCCCAGCAACCTGGCCATGCCGATGGCCATGTCGGTATAGCCGGAGAAATCAAAGTAAATCTGCATCCCGAAGGCGATCACCGCGCTCCAGGCGGTGCGCCAGCCGGGATTGGCGCCGATGTTGGCGAAGTAGGCGTTGGCCACCTTCGCAAACTGGTCGGCGAAGGCCATTTTCTTGGTCAGACCGAAGACCACCAACAGCAGCCCCACGGAAACGTCGTCGCCGGTGGGCGGATGCCAGTTGAGCAGGTCGCGAAAGAAATCGCGCGCGCGCACGATCGGGCCTGCCACCAACTGCGGGAAGAAACAGATATAGAGCGCGTAGTCGATGGGATCGCGCACCGCCTTCTGCTGGCCGCGATATACGTCCACCACGTACGACATGCTCTGAAACGTGTGGAAGCTGATGCCCAGGGGAAGGACGATATCCAGAAAGAAACTCCCCGCCGGTTTCCCCGTTAGCAGGGCAAGGTTGTTCCCAAGGAAGTTATAGTATTTGAAAAAGCCCAGAAACCCCAGGTTGGCCGAGAGACTGAGAATGAGGAGTATCTTCCTCTTAGATCCTGGAGGTGTCTTTTCGATCCAGCGTCCGGCCGTGTAATCGATCGCAGTTAGTGCGAGTAACAACGGGATGAACTTGACGTTCCAAGTTCCGTAGAAATAGTAACTGGCGGCTAGCAGGATGTATCTTCGAAGGACCCGGGGGCTGGCGTAGAAAAGCAGCAGCACGGCGGCCAGGAACACAAAGAAGTGGGTGGTGTTGAAGAGCATGGGCTAGTTCAACACCCGGCTGATTTCGTCCTCCAGCATGGTGGAGAACCGGGCGATGCCCTCGCGGTTCAGGTGCATCCCGTCCTGAAACAGCTCGGGATGTTCGAGCGGCTCGAAGGCGTGTTCATCCATGAGGATGACGTTGGGACGGGAGGCGAGTTCACGGATCGAGGAGCTGAGTTTGCGGGTCAGGTTTCCCGGCCGCGGGACGGGCCCGCGCGCCAGCCGCAGGAAGACGATCTTTGTCGGCGACCCGCGATACCGGTCAATGATGCGGCCAAACCAGGTCCGCCGGAACGCCGCCAGTTGCCCCGTCTGCGGAGCGGGGGGGTACGCCAGGAAACCGTACACTGTGTCGCGCTGGTTGGCGCTGGCGCCCGGAGGAAGGGTCACTTTCAGAGTCGACCAGTCGATCCGCAGGCCGGCCATGCTGTCGGTGGGGCC
>DATNLV010000038.1:0-2377 GCA_035602665.1 Bryobacteraceae bacterium
CTACGCCATCGTCGCCCGCATCCACGACAGCATAACCGGCCAGCCCGTCATCATCGTTGCCGGCATCCTGGATAAAGGCACCGAAGCAGCGAGCGAAGTCCTCTACAACCCGGTCTACCTGGACGCCCTGCTGTCCAAAGCGCCCAATGGCTGGGACCGCCTCAACCTCGAAGCCGTGATCGGAACCCACCTCATCGAAGACCACCCCGGCCCGCCTGCCGTCCTCGCCGTGGAGACGTGGTAGGGCGGACGGGGGATCATGCTCCGAGACCTGGGCGATCTTCGTGAGCACGACTCGCGCGGTGAGGCCGGGGGCGCGCGCGCGTTTCCGTTTTGACACGAGCCCCTGCTTTGTGCCCGCCGAGGCGTCCGCGGATGCGGTCGACATCAGCAGCGGGTATTTTTCGCGGTAGTGCAGCGGCGCCTGGTCAGGCGTCACCCCCTTCCCGCGAGCCATTATGCGGCGCTGCCGCGACACACGATGGTTGGGCCATGCGCAGCGCGGGTTCTTGGGGGCCACGCGCTGTCCCTTCCCGGGCAGCCCGCGAGCGATGCCCCACGCCCGCTCCGATCAGGCGGGCAACCATGGCGGCTCGCGAACCGACTCCGATCTTGGCGAAGATCCGGCGCAGGTGAGTACAGACGGTCCAGGAACTGATGTTCAGAACCTCGCCGATGATTTTGTTCGAGTGGCCCAGAGCCACCAGGCGGACAATCTCGCTCTCCCGCGGGCTCAGGCGGGCAGAGTCCTGAACGGGCGCGGGCAGACGGACGAGCAGGTAGCGGCTGCCATCGACCAGCGTATCGAGGATGATCTGTTCGGCGGCAGGCTGGACCTCGCCGGCCGAATCGGTGCCCGCGCATCCCAGCAGCAGGCGCACCAGGTCCTCGACGCTTACGCTCTGTGCGCTCATTGAAGGTGCATCCCCCTTCGGGCAAAGTGCCCCGGCCACCGGGCCCCCAAATGAGTCTGTTGGCCGCTAAGATATCATTGCGGCCGGGTTATTTCAAGTCGCTATTTTTGGCGACAAAGGTGACCGATAATCGGATCTAAACGTGGCCCCTTTTCCAAAGAAAGACCGGAGGCGGGCCGGGCCGGGCGCCGGGCGCCTAATCCTTCGAATCCACTGGTGTTTGGCCGGGAAGGCGCCAAAAACGCGTAGCGCGTCCGAGCGACACACAAGCGGACGACCCCGGTATTGTTACCTGCAAGATGCGACTTTTCCGAATCCGAATTGCGGCTTATTCTCCATTGTGGGTCTCGAAATATTTCGAAGGAGGTGAGCCACATGGCGGATCACGAGGGCGAACTCGAGTTAGAGCTCGAGCAGGTGTTCGGCGAGGGCGAAGGGGAAGACGAAGCGGCGGGCCTGGAAGGCGAGGGCTGGCTCGGCGCCATCGGCAACATAGCCAGCAGCCTCCTCGGGGAAGAGGAGATGGAGGGCGAGGCCGAATTGGAAGGAGAGGCCGAGGACGAGTTCGAACTCGAGAGCGAACTCGAGGACGAGAGCGAGCTCGAAGACGAAGCGGCCGGCCTCGAAGGCGAGGGCTGGCTCGGCGCCATCGGCAACATCGCCAGCAGCCTCCTCGGGGAAGAAGAGATGGAGGAAGAGAGCGAGGAATTCTTCGGCAAGATCGGAGGGTTCCTGAAGCGCGCGGCGCCCATGTTGAAGAAGGTGGCGTCGGTGGCCGCGCCCCTGGTGGGCACCGCGATTGGCGGGCCGCTGGGCGGGGCGCTGGGCAAGTCCGCGGTGTCCGCGCTGGGTGAGGAAGAGGGCGAATTCGAGATGGAGGACGAGTCGGAGGCCGAAGGCGAAGCCGAGGTCGTCCATGAAATCGCCAGCTCCCCTCTGACTCACAATGCGGCCATGGCCGAGATGATGGCGGAAGCGGCTTCGCAGGTTCATGGCGAAGGGGAGGCCGAAGCCATGGTGGGAGCCTCGACCGTCACCGTGATCAACCGGGCGGACCGCCGGGCGCTGCGCCGCATCCTGCCCCATCTGGTGAAGGGCACGGCGATCCTGACGCGCATCCTGCGCCGCCGCAGGGCGACCCGGCCGCTGGTGAGGGCGGTGCCCACCGTGGTCCGGCGCACCATTCGTCAATTGAAGAAGCAGGCCGCGCGGGGCGTCCCGATCACGCGGCGAACCGCGGCGCGCGCCGCGGCCAAGCAGGTGCGGCGTGTGCTGGGCAGCCCCAGGGCATGCAAAGCGGCCGTGGTTCGCAACCTGCGCGTGAGCAGGGCGTACAAACGTCCGAGGGGCCTGGCGCGCCGCCGCCGGCGTGGGATGGTCCGCTAGCGACCGCGTCTCCAAGGAGGAACGAACGATGGCCTACGAAACCGAATTGGAAGCCGAGCTCGAGCAGGAGCTCGAGG
>DATNLV010000043.1:0-5436 GCA_035602665.1 Bryobacteraceae bacterium
GCTGACGTGGAGCGCCTTGACCGAGCCGTCGCGGTCCACCCAGGTCACACCATCGTCGGGCAGCTTGAATCTACCTTGTTGCTGGAAGTTGATGAAGGCAGACACCGCCGCCGCGACCGTGAGGATCATCAGCAACGCGCCCGAGAACTTGAACTTGAGTTCCCTCATCAACCTACACCTAGAGCTTACAGGGCTCCCCCGGCCGTGACCTTAGCAAGTTGGATGCCACATCCCGGTCAGCCCGTTACATCAAAGAATACCTTGTTTCTCCGTGACTTACAAATGGCACGCCAGAGGTGGTTCCTCATTTTGGGAGATGTCTTCTATGCCTAAGTGGAACCACGGGTCCGACCCTCTCCTGCGCCCTTCACTCCTGGTGATTTCGGTCCGGACACGATTCGGCGCCGGCACCTCTGCGATAATGGGAACTCGTTCGATTGCAGGCGCTTAAGAAGAGTTCACAGCCCGCAAGAGGCGCCGCCCGTAGTTGCGCGTAGCAGGATTGCCGGGTACGAAAATCGGGATGAGCTCCACATTTGTCTTTCACGACCCCTCCGGCCGCCGCTGGGCGCGGGTAAGAAAAGTCGCCGGCGCGGCCGGTGTTTTTGGACTTCTGGCTTTCTGCGTTTTCCTTCTCAGCCTTTTCATCAGCCCCCAATTGCCCAATCTGGGCCTGCCCGCGGTTGAGCACCTGGTACGGTTCGCCGAGGTGCCGAGCGTGATCCGGGGTGAGAAGCCGGTGAAAAATGTACCGTTCAAACTGCAAAAAGCCGTCAAGAACCTGAAATTCGTCCGGTCGGCGTCGCCGGTCATCCACCCCAAAACGGCCGCCGCCAGCGGTCCCTCGCAGCCGGTGGTGTTCGGGTACTACGTCAACTGGGACCCTGCCAGCATCGTCTCGCTGCGACTGAACCTGCAACACTTGACCCACCTGGTTCCCGAGTGGCTGGTGCTACAGAACGGCAAGGGCGACCTGGACGACCAGACGGACCCGACCGTCGCCCGCATCGCCAGTGACGCGAAGTTGCCGGTGCTGGCCATGGTGACGAACTTCCGCGACGGATGGCAGGCCGCGGATCTGCACAGCGTGCTGGCCACCGCCGAGACGCGCGCCGAGCTGGTGGAGAACATCTATAGCAATCTGGAGGAGCACAAATTCGCCGGGGTCAATATCGATTTCGAGGAACTGCGGGCGGTGGACCGCGGCCGGATGGTTGAGTTCCTGCGGGCGTTGCGCGTCCGGCTCGCCCCGGCTGGAATGCTGGTAACCCAGAGCGTTCCGGTTGACGACTCCGCCTACGACCTGCGCGAGATCGCCGCCGTGTGCGACTTTGTGGTGCCCATGGTCTACGACGAGCACTTCCAATCGGGCAGCCCCGGACCGGTGGCTTCCCAGGAATGGTTCGACAAGCAACTCCGCCAGCTCGGCAAGCTTCTTCCGCCCGAGAAAACCGTGATCGGCATGGGAGCATACGGCTACGACTGGATGATCGGTGGGCGCGGCTCGGCCGAGGTGGGGTTCGGCGACGTGATGTCGGCGGCGAAGTCGAATCACGCGCCGGTGGTTTGGGACCCGGGCTCCGAGAATCCCGTGCTGCGTTACACAGCCGGCGGCCAGCAGCACGAGCTGTGGTTGCTGGACGCCGTTACTGGGCTGAACCAGATCAACGCGATCGAGGACGCCGGCTTCCGCGGTTTCGGGGTGTGGCGTCTGGGCGCGGAAGACCCGGGGCTGTGGACGGTGATGAAACCGGAGACGTGGCCGACGGCCGAGTTCAACGCGGAGCAGCTTACGCCGCTTTCCGCGCAGCAGTCGGTGATCCGCTACGGCGATGGCGAGGTGCTCCGCGTCTCGGAGACGCCTCAGGAGGGCCGGCGCAACGTCTGGCGGGACCCGGAGGGCGATTTCGCGGAGCGGTACGAGCAGTATCCGTCCTACTACGTCGTTGAGAACGCCGGCAAGCCCGAGGGTAAACTGGTCTCCTTGAGCTTCGACGACGGACCGGATCCGAAGTACACGCCGCAGGTGCTGAACATCCTCAAGGCGCGCGGCGTCCCCGCCTGCTTTTTCGTTGTGGGCGTGGAGGCGGAACAATCGCCGGACATGCTGCGCCGCGAATACGCCGAGGGCCACACCATCGGCAACCACACCTACTCGCATCCCAACATGGCTGCCGTCTCGGCCGAGCGAATCCGGCTGGAACTGGCGGCCACGCTTCGGATCATCGAGCACACTACCGGCCGTTCGACCATCCTCTTCCGTCCACCCTACAACGCCGACAGCGAGCCGCAGACCGTCGACGAAGTCGTCCCCATCCTGCGGGCGCAGGAGGCGGGCTACCTGACCATCGGCGAGCGCATTGACCCGCGCGACTGGCAGCCGGGCGTCACGGTAGACGCAATTCTGGCCGATATCCTGGCGGAAAAAGACGAAGGGAACATCATCCTGCTGCACGATGGCGGCGGCAACCGCTCGGCCACGGTGGAGGCTCTGCCGCGCATCATCGACACCCTGCGCGCGCAGGGCTACCGCTTTGTATCGATCGGCGATCTGATCGGGAAGACGCGCGACCAGTTGATGCCGCTGCCGCCCGCCAATGAGCTGCGTTGGGCCGAGATCGAAGGCCAGGCCTTCGGGACCAAGAGCAACTTCAAGAAAGTCGTCGGGATCCTGTTCCTGTGGGCGATTTACCTCACCGCGCTGAGGTCGCTTGTCTATGGCGCGCTGGCGGTGGTGGAGAAGTTCAAGGCGCGGCGGCGCGTGTTCGATCCTGGCTTCCGGCCTCCGGTATCGGTTGTGATCGCGGCCTACGACGAGGAGAAAGTCATCGCGAAGACGGTCGAGTCGGTGCTCGCCAACGGCTACCCGGACATCGAGGTAGTGGTGATCGACGACGGCTCGCGGGACGCCACGCTGCGGATCCTGACCGAGGCTTTCGGCGGCGACGCCCGCGTGAAGATCGGGACGCAGCCCAATGCCGGCAAGGCGGCCGCGCTGAACCACGCGATCTCGCTGGCCGGGAATGAAATACTGGTGGCGGTGGATGCGGACACCATCCTTCGCAAGGGGACCATCGGGAAGCTGGCGCGCCACTTCGCGGACCCCAGGGTGGGTGCCGTTTCCGGCAACGCGCGCGTTGGCAACCGGGGGAAGTGGATCACGCGGTTCCAGTCCATCGAATACATATACGGCTTCAACCTGGACCGCCGGGCGCTCGATCTTCTCAACGCCATCACGGTGGTTCCGGGAGCGGCAGGCGCGTGGCGCAAGAGCCTGGTCCTGGCAGCGGGTGGGTTCGGCAACGCGACGCTGGCCGAGGATACCGACCTGACGCTCGAGATCCGGCGGCTGGGGTATCGTATCCGTTACGACGAGGAGGCGGTCGCCTACACCGAGGCGCCGGAGGATACCCGCAGCCTGGCGCGCCAGCGATTCCGATGGTCTTTCGGCACCTTGCAGGCGGCCTGGAAACACCGCGAGGTCACCTTCGACCCGCGCTACGGCTCGCTCGGCCTGGTGGCGCTTCCGAGCATCTGGCTGTTCCAGGTGCTGCTCTCGGTTCTCTCGCCCTTCGCCGACCTGGCCATGATCATCGCCCTGTTTGCCGGTAACTGGAGGGTGGTGCTGGTCTACTACGGCGCGTTCTTCGTCCTGGAATTGCTGACGGGCCTGCTGGCTTATGGTCTCGAAGGGGAACCGCCAGGGGATCTGGTACTGCTTTTCTTTCAGCGGGTTTACTACCGGATGCTCATGCAGTGGGTTCTATTTCGATCGGTGCTCTACGCGATCCGAGGCGGCCTGGTGGGCTGGGGGAAAATCGAGCGCCACGCTTCCGTTCAGGGGGACTGATTCGCGGACCGGTCGAGGTTCACTTGTACCGCTTGATGTAGCCCTTCATCCCGATCTCGAAGTGGCTCATGTGGTAGCGCTTCACCTCGTCCAAGGCTCGGGCGTTTGACCAGCCGTCGTGGCGGATACGCCAGCAGGCAAGCACCACGCCGGTCCTGTCGTCGCCCTTCCAGCAGTGCACGTAGATGGGTTTGGGCGCCGTCTCCAGAATCTTCAGGACGGCGGCGATGTCGCTGTCGTGAGGTGGTAGCACACCAGACAGCGGGAAGTTGATGAAGTGGAACCCCAGGGCCTCGGCGGCGCGTTTCTCGCCCTTCACGGGAGAGCCGCCACGGAGGTCCACAATCGTCCGGACGCCGAGGTGCTTGAGGTCGGCGAGTCCGTCGCTGCCGGGCTGACCGCCGCGGTACATCGTGCCGGGCTCGACTACGCCGAAGTTGTGGATTCGCGGCGCCTGCGCATATGCCGGGCACAGCGCGAGCAGGACGGGAATGATGCGGAGGAGCTTCGTGGCCCTATCCAGCGGCGCGGGCGTAGTCGCCTGCGGCGAGTTGACGGTCCACTTGCCGCTCGCGCTCGTTCTTCCAGCTCAGCCACGCCAGGCTGACCACCCGGAAGACCTCGGTCGCATCGAACGGCTTCATGAGCACGTCGTAGGCGCCCAGGTTCAACGCTTCGGCCCAAAACGACTCGTCGGCCAGGCGCGAGGCCACAATCAGAACTGGCCGCTCGGCCAGGTGCGAGAGTCCCGCCAGAACTTCCTTCCAGGTGGCGTCGAGCAACTGCCTTTCGCACAGCAGGACGGGGACGCGCTGCCTGCCGATCATGCCAAGAGCATCGTTCCAGGTGCGTGCTGCCCGGAGCTGCCAGTTGGTGTGACTGAAGATGTTAGCCAGGAACAGGTGATCCTCGTCATTCGGGCTGATCGCCAAAACAGTCACGGTTCTCTCCGGCTGGAAGGTTTCTTCCCGCGGCACTCCTGCGGAACGAAGGTCCGCACGCGAGCCGCGGCTTGTGGACGCTACACTTGCGTCCTTCTTAAGGCGGTCTGCCATAGGTCCCTTTTCTTGCGACAGCCCAGCCCGTCTCGGTATCTCTGGAAATTTACCGGGACCGCGGCGGGTCTCCGACAGGTTCTTCGTTACCCGGGTCCTTGACCAGGCATCCTGGCAGGAGAGCGAGTCGAGTACTAGTCATATTGTCCCACCGAGTGATACGAGATACAAGATGAGACGCGGTCACAGCAATAGTAGGTTACGACCGGGATTCTTCTTCTTTTGAATCGCGAAACTCAACGAAATTCTCCCTTTAGCAGTAGGGGAAGCCCGTTAGGAACGGTTCATTAAGGAACGTATTGAAATCCGCCAAGGCCGTCGTTCCCCGGTCGCGAGCCTGACTGGCGGCGGTACGCTCGCGCTCCGCGCACCCCACAAACGTCCCTGCCGATCCCCACGCTCGCGCCTTGGCCTCGTCTCCACTCTCCAGGGTCACAGAGTGCTCTTTGGCGGCGCATAATCTCACCAAAATGGGTCCCCACTAGTACTTTTTCGATTCATCGTTGGTACGCTACAGTACCAGATTTTGGC
>DATNLV010000047.1:0-6511 GCA_035602665.1 Bryobacteraceae bacterium
ACAACCGCATAGTCGGCTGCGTATTCCAGGGAATCGGCGGCAACGGAGTGCAGATCGGCCGGTTCTCCGAGCAAGGACTCGAGGCACACCTGCCCTACCGCGTTTCCGACGAGCGCGACCTCTCTCTGAACGACCGCGTCGCGAACTGCTATTTCCGGGACTGCGGCACCGAGGACTGGGGCTCGACCGCGATCGCGGCCGGTTATCCGCGCGGCCTCACCATCGAGCACAACGAGATCGTCGACATGCCGTACTCCGGCATCAGCGTGGGTTGGGGCTGGACAACGCTCGAGAATGCCATGCGCGACAACAAGATCCTCTATAACCGCATCCACGACTACATGCGGCGTATGGGAGATGGCGGCGGCATCTACGTTCTCTCCAATCAGGCGCCATCGGAGATCCGGGGCAACTACGTGTTCGATCTGCGCCGCTCGCCGACCGGCGACCCGAGCGCCATGATCTACCTGGACGAAGGCTCGTCGGGATTCCTGGTCAAGGACAATCTGACGGATCGCAATGTGTTCTTCCGGAACCGGAACGGCGAGGGCAATCGCTGGGAGAACACCGGCACCGAAGGGCCTCAGGTGTTGAAAGGCCCGCCCGGCAGCGAGGGCGCAGCCGGCCTGGAAGCCGCGTTCCGCGACCTGCTCGAGTGAGCAAGGGGACGCCGCAATTCGAACCGACGCGCACCCGTGTGATCTGCTGCTTCGGCGCAAATGAGAGGAGCCGATTGTGAAGGGACTTGATTTCTGCGGATTCGCCGTCGCCGCGACGCTTCTTTGCGCCGCCGGGGTGCGCGCAGCCGAGCAAAGGGTTGTTGCGCCCGGCGGCGGGCTGGCCATCATCGTCTCCGACGATCGCGGACTCGCTTACCGGGTCGAGGTCGACGGCAAAGCTGTGCTGACCAATTCATCACTGGGTCTCGAGTTCAAGGGCGGAGTGAAACTCGGCCCAGCGGCTGTCATCACGAAGGCGGCAAGATCCAGACACGACGGCAAGTGGGAGAACCGTCTCGGCAACAACCGGTTCGTCCGCGATCGTTGGAACGGAGTGCGTCTGACGCTGGAAGAACGTGGCGCCGAGCCCCGCTCGTTCGGGCTGATCGTGCGCGCTTACGACGACGGGGTCGCGTTTCGTTACGACCTTCCTGAAAGCAGCGGCCTGGGGCATTTCGTCTTGACGAAGGAGCTGACGGAGTTTCGTTTCGCGGAGGACTATCGTTGCTGGGCGGGCGGAGAGTCGCCCTCTACGGAGGCCCGTTATCCGGAAACCAAACTCAGCGCAATCCCGTCCGGCAAGCCCGAGCTTTCCTTCAAGAGCATCTTGCCGCTGCTGGTAGAAACGCCGGCCGGCTACCTTGCCGTCGCGGAATCCGATCTGCTGGATTGGGCCGGCATGTCGATCAACGGCAGCGGGACAACTTCGGTGAGGGTTACGCTCGACACGCGTTCGGATGGAAATGGGTTGGTGCTTTCCTCCGTGCCACGCGCCAGCCCTTGGCGCGTTCTGATGTTCGGACGCACGGCGTCCGGCCTCGCCGGCTCCGACCTGATCGCGAATCTGGCGACGCCCAGCCGGCTGCCGAATACCTCGTGGGTCAAACCGGGGGCCTGCGCGTGGGATCCCTGGTGGACGGGAGTAAACCCTTACGATCCAGATCCCAGCCACACTGCCGTGCTGGCGCGAGGGACGACGGCGGCAGACAAGGAGTACATCGATCTGGCAAACGAAATGGGCTGGCAGTACCAGTTGATGGACTGGTTCTGGTACAAGAACATGACGCTCTACGACAAATCGCTCCACTCCACCCCCAATGCGGCGACGGCCGATTTCATGCAGGCCGATCCCCAAATTGACATCCCCGGATTGGTTCAATACGCGAAGTCGAAGAACGTGCGTCCGTTCATCTGGGCGCATTCTCTCGACGTCGAGACATTCGGGGTCGAAAAAACGCTCGCGTACTTCGCACAACAGGGATTCGCGGGAGTGAAGATCGATTTCCTCAACAGCCAGTCGCAGGAGACGGTTCAGTGGTGCGAGAGGGTCTTGTCGGCGGCAGCGAAGCTCAACTTGATGATCGATTTCCACGGAACGTACAAACCCACGGGCATGGCGCGCACGTACCCCAACTTCATCACGCAGGAAGGCGTGCTCGGAAACGAATACAACAAACTGCCCGGTAACCAATGCACGCTGGAACACACGATCACTCTGCCGTTCACCCGCGCCCTGCTCGGCCCGATGGACTTCACGCCCGGCGGTTTCCTGAACCGTGCGCCGAAGGACTTCAAGATCGCCGCGCCAGCCGAGGTTATGGGCACACGGGCGCGGCAATTGGCGATGACGGTTGTTTATCCGAGCCCGCTGACGGTGCTGTGCGACAGTCCGAAGAACTACCGCAGGCAGCCTGGAATCGAGTTCCTTCGCAGCCTGCCGACCGTGTGGGACCAGACCGTGGTGCTCTCGGGCGAAGTCGGCCGGTCCATCGTGATCGCCCGCCGTTCGGGCGAGCGCTGGTATCTTGCGGCGATGAATGGCGAGGAAGCGGCGGAATTGCCGGCGCGGCTGAAGTTCCTCGGCGAAGGCCGTTGGACGCTGCGCGGCTTCGCGGACAAAGCGGACGGATCCGACTACGGGGCCGTGATCGAGTCCACGCGCGACGTCGACGCGAAATCCGTGGTGCCTCTTTCGCTGGTTCCAGGCGGCGGTTTCGCCGGGACTATCAACAAGGCGAAGTGACGCCGGAAATCCGCAGGGCCGGGCGACATTGGCTGAATGGCGCCCTCTATAACGATGACTGTATCGTTGACTGCCACGCGCTGCGCTTGCTATGATCGGCCTCGATGACAGGAGACAGCGATGCAACGACGTGACTTTTGCAGGCTCCTCGCGACCACGGTGGCATCGAGCGCCGTGCCAGGCTTTGTTCAGGCCGGTCAAGAGAGCCAGCCGGCCTTGCCTGGCGGATTCGGCAAGTACACCCACGACTATGCAGAGTTCTGCGCTTTGCCGCCAGAGAAGAGGATCTTCTATCGCCTGGGCGGCGACAGAATCGTCGAATCCAAGCCGGATGACGAGACCGGGAAACCAACCGCCTGGGGCGAGCCGCGCGCCCTGCCCATCCCAGGTGGATCCTGGGACGGTGTGCCCATGAACTCCCCGATCCCGAATCTCGCGGGAGAGGGTCCCTACAAGCCCACCTGGGACTCGCTGCTCGAATACGACGCGCCGGAGTGGTACCGCGATGCGAAGTTCGGCATCTGGGCCCACTGGAGCCCGCAGTGCGTGCCCGAGGACGGCGATTGGTACGCGCGCAACATGTACGTCGAGGACCAACCGCAGCACAAGTATCACCTCGAACATTACGGGCCGCCCTCGCGCTTCGGATACAAAGACCTCTGCGCGCAGTGGACGCTGCTCAACTGGGAGCCCGACGAACTCATCACGCGCTACAAGAAGGCCGGCGCGAGGTTCTTCATCGCGCTTGCCAATCATCATGACGGTTTTGACGCGTGGGACTCGAAGCATCACCCGTGGAACGCCGCCGCGATTGGCCCGCATCGCGATGTGGTCGGCACATGGGCCGCCGCCGCGAGAAAGCAGGGGCTACGCCTCGGAGTCACGGTCCACCAGGCTCGCAACTGGTGGTGGTTCCAGCCTTCCCATGGTGCGGACAAATCCGGTGCGCTGGCCGGCGTTCCCTACGACGGCGAACTCAACGCCGCTGGGGGCAGGGACCAGTGGTGGCAGGGCCTCGAGCCGCAACGCCTCTACGGCGTGAAGCACCCGATCGACGCTTTGCCGGACATCTCTTACGTCAAGGACTTCTACGACCGGACGCGCGACCTGATCGATCAGCACGATCCCGACCTGCTCTACTTCGACAATTCGCTGCTGCCGTTGGGCTGGGGCGGGATGAACATAGGCGCGTATTTCTACAATCACAACCTCAAGACACGCGGCAAGCTGGAAGCGGTCTTGAACGGAAAGGACGTTCCCGACCGGCTGGCCAAAGCCCTGGTCGCCGACTACGAGCGCGGGATCACCAGCGGGATTATGCCGCACGCCTGGCAGTCGGAGACCTGCATCGGCGAGTGGCACTACCGTCGCGGCCTCTACGAAAAGCCAGGTGAATACGGCGGCTACCTGCCGCCGCGCGATGTCATTCTGTGGCTCATCGACTCAGTCAGCAAGAACGGCACCTTCGTGCTCAACGTCCCGGGCAAGCCTGACGGCACCATCGACAGCAAAGAAATCGCCGTGCTCGACGGCGTAACCGCGTGGATGGAGGTTAATGGCGAGGCTATCTACGAGACGCGGCCATGGAAGATCTATGGCGAAGGCCCTCACAACGTGAAGAGCGGTCCGTTTCAGGGAAACAGCATCAGCAGCCTCGGGCCCCAGGACATCCGGTTCACACGCAACAAGGCGAACACTGTGGTCTACGCAATCGTGCTGGGCTGGCCGACGGAAGCTGTCGTGGTGCCCTCGCTGGGATCTTCGGCCTCGACCCAACCAGGCAAGGTGGCCAAGGTAGAGCTCCTCGGAACGGGTGAAAGGGTGGACTGGAAGCAGAATGCCGACGGCCTTCGGGTCGAGCTTCCGAAGCAGTATCGACCGAAGGTTGACTACGCGGCAGCGCTGAAAGTGAGCATCGCGCCATAGACTGGTCATTTGACCAGCGCATCAGCCGCATTGGCCACCAGGATCCACTTGGCGGCGACGTTGATGATGTATTCGTCTTCGAACCAGAGGAACCCGAAGTCGTCGATGCACTCCGGGAAATCCGGCTGGATGAGGATGTAGCCCGGAATCATGCCGCCGGGGATGAAGGCCCCATCGGCGCGGTTGTTTCCGTAGGCCTTCAGCTTGGAAACGGTCCCCACCGAGGAGATGTACGAAGTGCTCGACACCGGATGTGTTCCCAGCAGGTAGTTCGCGGCCCGCAGCGTGTAGTCTGTGCCGACGATCTCCGGGAATGCTTTATGCAGGAAGTACATCCGCACGCCGAGTTCGGCCACCGAAACCGAGCCGCCCCAAGTGCGCAGGCTAGGCGGTACGCCGAACGGAGTCTTCGCCAGTTCGGCATCCAACTCGACTACGTAGGATTTGACCACCGCCTCAAGCTGCTTCTTGAACTCCGCATCCATGTACGGCAGGGCGCGCACGGCCATCCAGCCGTTGAATCCGAACCGCTGCTTGATTGTGGGGAACAGCTCCAGGACGCGCTTCTTGTATGGCTCGGCGCCATTGGTGGTGATCAGCAGTTCCACCGCCGCGTTCCAGTCCATGGCGCCGCCCGTTGCCCCAGAGGGCGGGGTCGAGTGTTCCTCGTCCCACAGCTTGACCGCGGTATCCAGGCACTCTTTGGCCAGCGGGTCATCCCAGCCCTTGAGCACCCGCGCCGCCGCGGCCAGCGATGCTGTAGCGCCGTACTGCAGGACCGGCATCCTGGTGGTGAAGGCCCAGCGGTCATCCGGCTTGCCGGAGAAGTTCCCCTCCACGTCGTTGGGCCCGAGCTTCTCCGAGTAAAGCCGTCCATCGGTATTCGATGCGGCATCGCCCAGATGCGTATACTGCCGCAGAGTGGGCTCAATGATACCCAGAATCGGGTGGCCGATGGCCTTGATCTGTGCCAGCACCTGCAAGACCCCGTGCTTGACCTGTTGCACCGCGTCCGGAACTCCGTCGGGCCGGTGCATCTCCACTTCGCGGGCCGTCTCGTCCACCGTAAGCTGGTCCCACTTGAGGTCGAACTCCTGGTAGCCCAGAGCCAGATCCTGGATGACGGAGTATTGACTGAAGGCGATGTTGTCGTAGTCGCCGGCGTCAAACCAGCCGCCCACGTTCAGCCCGGGGATGTGCTGGCCGGCCTGGTAGGGCGAATCGAGGTTCGCGCCCATGCGGTACCCGTCGAAGTGCTGCGTGTTCGGCGGCGCCTGTCGCGCATCGTCCAGATGCGAGACGCCGTGCCACAGCCGGTAGCCTTCCCTCACCGAAACGTGATCCATCTCGACGGCGAGGAATCCGTCCAGGCTCGATTGCCAGGTCCGGCTGTAAACGTCCCTGGCGATGGGGAACAGGTCGGTTCTCTGTCCCGCGTACTCGATCACGTAAAGGCCAGGCTCGATCACCGCGGAGAAATCGAACTTCGCGTAGGTGTAGCGCAGCCACGGCGTCGGGGTGGACACGGGTCCTTCAAAGACTTGCCGATAAGAGCCGTCTTCGCCGAGGCGGAGTACCTTCGCCGTCTTGGGCGCATCGAATTTCGGATCCAGTTCGATGACGGCGACCTTCGGGAATCCGGGAGCATAACCCGCCTGGCTGTGCGCCACCATCGGCGGTCGCGTCCAGTTCGGGATCACGTCCGGGCGGATGTGCCAGACCACCGCGCCCTCGGTCTTGTCCGAAGGAATCAGGGTGCGCAGCACGAACCAGCCGTTCTGGGCGCGATTGCGGCCGTCATAAAGAGACACCGGGCCGTTCTCAGAGGCGATGGTGATGCGAA
>DATNLV010000058.1:0-3549 GCA_035602665.1 Bryobacteraceae bacterium
AGCTCTCGGCCGATGGGAAGGTTATCACGCGTGGCGTGGAGGGAAAGGGCCCCGACGGCGGCGACATCAAGCGCACCGAGGTCTACGACAGGCAGTAGGAAAAGAAGAACAGGGCTGGGGCCGCGAATGAACACGAATGGACATGAATAACGCTCTCGATGCCCCGCAAGATCACTCCGCATGAGGTCACGCGCCGGCTTGTGCGCGCGGGGCCTTCCGAGCAGCGCGACGCCGCGATACGGCGCGCCATCCGCCAGATCCCGCGCGGGAAGGTTGCCACGTACGGCCAGGTAGCGGCCGCGGCGGGATACCCTCGACACCACCGCCAGGTGGTCCAGGTGTTGCGGAAAGCCGGTGGCGCGCTCCCCTGGCAGCGCGTTCTGGGATCCGGCGGGCGCATACGCACACGCGGAGATTCGGCATTCGAGCAACGCACCCTTCTGGAGATGGAAGGCGTCCGGTTTCTGGGCAAGCATGTGGATATGGCTGCGCACCAGTGGAAGTGGGGCTGACGCCCCACGCGGGCTGAAGCCCGCCCCCCGGTCGGGCTGATGGCATTCCGACTGTGCTACCATCCTCAACTTGGGAGCGGTTTGCGCCGCTCCAGAACCCCCATCCACTAGGGAGTCGTCACTGTGAAAGTCTACGAGAGCAAGGACGTTCGGAACGTAGCTTTGATCGGGCACGGGCACAGCGGAAAAACGACGCTGACCGCCGCGGTCCTCTTCACCACCGGCGCGACCAACCGCCTGACACGGGTCGATGAGGGGAATACGATCACGGATTTCGACGACGACGAGATCCAGCGCAAGGTGACCATCTCGACCGCGGTAGGCGTGGCCGAGTGGAACAAGTCGAAGATCAACCTACTCGATACTCCGGGCTTCAACATCTTCATCAACGACACGCGGGCGGCGATGGTGGCGGCCGATGCGGCGCTGGTGCTGGTGGACGGCGTGGCGGGCGTGGAGGTGCAGACCGAGAAGGTGTGGAGCTTCTCGGACGGCTACAAGCTGCCCCGCGCGGTGATCATCAACAAGATGGATCGCGAGAGGGCCAGCTTCGAGCGGACTCTGGAGAACGTTCAGGCCAACTTCGGGCGGGCCGCGGTTCCCATCCAGTTGCCGATCGGAGTGGAGCGCGACTTCCGTGGGGTGATCGACCTGCTGGCCATGAAGGCTTACACCTACACTGCCGACGGGGACGGGAAGGGGAAGGAAGAGCCCATTCCCGCCGACCTGGCCGAGGCGGCACAGAAGGCGCACGAGGGCCTGGTGGAGATGATCGCCGAAGGCAACGACGCCCTGCTCGAGGAGTTCTTCGACAAGGGGTCGCTTTCACCCGAACAGCTGAGCGAGGGCCTGCGCCAGGCCATCCTCGACCGGCGTCTGTTCCCGGTGCTGGCGGCCGGAGCGCTGCACAACATTGGGACGGACCTGCTGCTGAATTTCATCGCCGATAACCTTCCCGCGCCTGCCGCCCGGGGCGAGGTGGCCGGAAAGATCGGCGAGCAGGAAGTCACCCGCAAGGTCTCCGATTCCGAGCCGGTCTCGGCCTTCGTTTTCAAGACCATCGCCGACCCGTTTTCGGGGCGCGTTTCCTACTTCAAGGTCTATTCGGGCGTGCTGAAGAACGACGCCAACCTGGTGAACGCGCGGAGCGGCGGCGCCGAGCGGCTGTCCCACATCGGCTCCCCGATGGGCAAGACCATACAGCCCGTCACCGAACTGCACGCGGGCGATATCGGCGCGGTGGCCAAGCTGAAAGAGACCCTGACGGGCGACACGCTTTGCGACAAGGCTTCACTCATCGAATACCCGCCGGTGAAGCTGCCCGAACCCTCCATCGCCTACGCCATCGAGGCGAAATCGCGGCAGGATGAGGACCGGGTGGGGAACGCCATCGCGCGCATCCTGGAGGAAGACCAGTCGCTGCGCTTCTACCGCGACCCGCAGACCAAGGAGTTCCTGCTGGCCGGGAGCGGGCAGCAGCACGTCGAGGTGATCGTCAGCCGCCTGCACAAGCGCTACAGCGTGGACGTGACGTTGAAGTCGCCGAAGATCCCGTATCGCGAGACCATCCGCGGCACGGCGGACGTGCAGGGCCGCCACAAGAAGCAGACCGGCGGACATGGGCAGTTCGGAGACTGCTGGATCCGGATGGAGCCGCTGCCCCGCGGCGGCAATTTCGAATTCGTGAACGACATTTTCGGCGGCTCGATTCCCAAGAACTACATCCCGGCCGTCGAAAAGGGCATTATCGAAACCGCCGCCAAGGGATACCTGGCGGGCTTCCCGGTTGTCGATTTCCGCTGCACGGTGTACGACGGTTCCTACCACGACGTGGATTCCTCCGAACTCTCCTTCAAGCTGGCCGCGCGCAAGGCGTTCAAGGCCGCCATGGAGGTGGCCAAGCCCACGCTGCTCGAGCCGATCATGAACGTCGAGATCGAAGCGCCGGTGGAGTATGCCGGCGACCTGATGGGAGACCTGAACAGCCGCCGGGGCCGCATCGCGGGCATGGATACGCGGGGCGGCACGCAGATTGTGCGGGCGCAGGTGCCGATGTCGGAGATGCTGAACTACCAGAACGACCTGATCTCGATGACCCAGGGGCGGGCGTCGTTCACCATGGAGTTCAGCCACTACGACTTCGTGCCGCAGCTGCAGGCGGAGAAGGTGATCGCGGCGGCGAAGGCGGCCAAGGCAGGGGAAGAGGAAGAGGAAGAGTAGGCGGCGGAACCGCTTCCGCTTGCCTTCGTTTGCCGGCAATAGTACGAGCAGTACCAGGCCGCAAGCCGAATTATTGGAATAACGCAATTTGTTATTGATATATTTGGGTCCTCTGTGCAACAATCCGCTGATATATGCGTTCGGCGGAAACCTCCTCTCTCCCTAGCCGCATCTTGACAGCCTTCTTCCTATTGCTGATCCTCCCGCTCGCCGCCGGCGCCCAGCCGTGGCCGTGCGACCAGGTCAGCCAGTGGAACCAGGCGTATATTGGATTTTCGACCTCGGTATCCTCGCCCCAGACCTGCTCGGACAGCGGGACGGTCACTGTCCCGCAGGGCCGCAAACTCGTGCTGGTCAACGTTGTTGAAGGGTACAGCTTCTCGCCGGGCTATGCTGGCCTCGCCCATGCGCGCCTGACGGTCGATGGCCCCGGAGGCCAGTTACTCGGCTGGTCGGATCGCGAGAGCGGCACGGCAAGCGGCGAACCTACCTGGACCCAGACAGGGGACGGCGTCTGCCTGGAGGTGGTGTCCCGGATGGCGCCCGCGGACAGCGACCCTCAGGAGTGCCCCTACTCGTAGCGGCGCGAGGTCACCCACGTGATCGACGTGTCCAGCCTGACGCAAAACGGCCCGCTTCAGCTCCAGGTCGGGATGGCCGTTACCGCCTCCGGGCAGTATTACACCATGTCCTTGCAGTTCGCCGTGTTCGCGGATGTAGAGTTCACGCTGACCCAGACCCCGAAGGGATTCCGGCCCGAGGATGCCCGGGACGACCCTGCCACGTCAAACTGCAGCGGCGCTCCGGGCGACAATTG
>DATNLV010000065.1:0-24965 GCA_035602665.1 Bryobacteraceae bacterium
GAGGAGCCGGAATCGACCACGGCCGGCGGCCTGGTCAGCGAGTGGCTGGGGCACGTACCGCGGCCCGGCGAGTTCGTCGAGCGGGAGGGCATCCGGATCGAGGTGCTCAAGAGCAACGACCTGCGCGTCGAGCAGGTGCGCGTTTCGAAAGTGGAGGAACAGACCAGCCATGCCTGACACGGCGCCGGGACACGTCTCGGGATTCGTTTCCATCCTGGGGCGCACGAACTCGGGGAAGTCCACCCTGCTGAACGCGCTGGTGGGGAGCAAGCTTGCTATTGTGACCGCGAAGCCCCAGACCACGCGCGCGCTGGTGCAGGGCGTGCTCACGCTTCCGAACGCGCAGGTGGTGTTCCTCGACACGCCCGGAATCCACGCGCCCGACACGCTGCTGAATCGCCGCATGATGGACAGCATCCGCGCGGCGCTGGACGAGCGCGATCTGCTGCTGTTCCTGGCCGATGCCTCGCGGCCGTTCAGCGAGGGCGACGAGGATGCCGTGCGGCTGATCGCGACGACCAGGGCGCCGGTGTTCCTGGTGCTGAACAAGGTAGACCGGGTCAAGGACAAGGCGCAGCTGCTACCGCTGATCGAGCGCTACAAGGCGGCGCACGATTTCGCCGACTACTTTCCCATCTCGGCTCTGAGGCGGACCGGCCTGGACCAACTGCGCGCGGCCGTTCTGGCGCGCCTTCCCGAGGGCCCCGCGTACTTTCCCGAGGACTACCTCACCGACCAGCCCGAGCGGTTCCTCGCGGCGGAGCTGGTTCGCGAGAAGATCCTGTCCCACACCAGCGAGGAGGTGCCGCACTCGGTCGCCGTGCTGGTGGATTCGTGGGACGAAACCGAGCGGCTGACCCGGATCTCGGCCACGATCTACGTGGAGCGGGAAGGCCAGAAGGGCATCCTCATCGGCGCGAAAGGTTCGGCGTTGAAGCGGATCGGCACGCAGGCGCGACACGAGATGGAAGTCATGTTCGGCCGCAAGATCTTCCTGGCGCTGTTTGTCAAAGTGCAGCCGCGGTGGCGCGAGGACCCGGCGTTTCTGGAGCAGCTGGACTGGCATTCCATGGTCGGCAAAAGCGACTAGAATAGGAATAATTCCATGCGTCTACTCTCTGTTGTCACCGTGGTTGGGTTCCTGATGGCGGTTGCGGCTGCCGCATCCGTACAGAAGCCGTTGACCGACGATGAGCTTCACGACAAGGTCAAAGAGCGGCTGGCCGCGGACCGCGACGTGAAGGGCGGCGGGCTCGACGTGGACGTGCAGAACGGAGTGGTCACCTTGAAGGGCAAGGTGCGCGAGGAGAGCCAGAAGGTCAAGGCCGAGCGCATCACGCGGAAGGTCCAGGGCGTGAAGCAGGTGGTGAACCAGCTCGAGGTGGAATTCGGCGCGAAGGCGGGCGGGGCAAAACCAGGGAACTAGGACCGCAGGGGAGGGGCGACGTGGACGCGGCGCTGAACGGTCCGGAAGGCGTTGGCGTTTCACGCGGCAAGCGAATCGCGATCGCGAGCGTTGCGGCGGTGGGGAGTGTTCTCGCAGCATCCAGTTGCTGCCTGCCGATTTTCCCTTTTATCTTTGCGGCCGGTGCTGCCGGTAGCGCCACGTTCCTTACCGGGTTGCGTCCCTACTTGCTCGCGTTCTCGGTGATTCTCGTTGCGTACGGCTTCTTCCAGGCGTGGCGCTCAAAACGCTGCCGGTCCAAGCCGAGCGTTGTCAGCAGCGTTCTGCTCTGGATCTCGGCGCTCTTTGTAGCGGTGTCTATCCTGTTTCCGCAAGCGCTGGCCAATGCCGCGGCGACCGTGCTGAGCCGGTAACGCTCATGAAGCGAACGTACATTCTCGCGATCCTTGGAGCGGCGCTCCTGGGGGGACTGCTGTTTTACCTCTACGCCGGTCATCAGGCGCCCCCGGGCCAGCCGCCCCTCGCCACATTGACGCCTCGGAACTTCACAAGCCTCGAAACGGCCTTCAACGCGGCCAAGGACGATGTCCGTGTTCTCCTGCTGCTCTCGCCGACCTGAACGTATTGTCTGCGGGGGGCCTCCGCAGCCGGGAACCTGATGAAGGAGTTCGGCGGTCAGCCGATACGGGTGTTTGTGGTTTGGGAGGCCGTGCTTCCGACGGATTGGACCGCGCCCTCGACCTCGACGCTGCGGCGCATTTCAGACACCCGCGCCGCTCAGTTCTGGGACAAGGGCCGGCTCCTTTCGCGCGCCATGGGTGAGCGCGACCGGCGCAGCATCGTCTGGGATCAGATTATCGTCTACCCGCGACAGGCAGTATGGACGCAGGTCCCACCTCCACCGTCTTACAGAGGGGGCCCCGTGCTCGAGGCGATTGAGCGCGCCCGTGCGGAGATTCGCCGCGCGCTGGCCGCGCCCTGATGGGAGACTCCTGTCGTCGCCAACGCCCCAACGTTGGCGGAGCCTGATTCCGGCTACTAAGGTCGAATGGGCCGCGCGGGCGCCGCGCGCTTACTTCCCCGCTGCGCGGGCGGTCGTGGACTCCGACAGAACCCATTGGTGCGGGTCCAACTCGACCGACTCGGGCCGCATCGGCAGCTTCAGCCGCACCGGCGACTGCGGCCCGCGCACGCCGAACGACGCCAGCGCCCATCTGGCCTTGGCGAATCGGATGGCCACCGGCACCGGCATGAACCAATCCGCCGGCGCGCCGTCCTGATACAGCGTTCCCTGGAGCAGAGTCGTGCCGTCGGACTGGTCCTCTAGCGCGTACTCCAGGCGGTACGACGGCAGCGCCGTGCCATACACCCACTGCCGGAAGAACCAGTCCAGGTCGTGCAGGCCGAACCTCTTCGCCAGGGCCGAGCGCGCGAAGTGCTCGCTGGCCACCGCGGCGAAGCTCTCCGTCGTTGCCGCGCCGTTCTGGTGCCGGCGTACGAAGTCCGCCATCATGGCGTAGAAGGGCTTGTCATCGCCGGTCGAGGGATCGCTCATCAGATAGTGCAGCATCCGCAGGACGAGCGCGCCCTTTTCGTAGATCAGCCTGTTGTAGGCCCCCAGCGTTTTGCGCGTGTTCAAGCGGAGGCCCAGGATCAATGGGCCGATGTCCACGAGGCGGCCGCTGCCCGGGCCCTGCTCGGTCGCCGGTGGAGAACGGAGATCGCGGCGGAACCTGCGCAGCCGGTCCTGCTCCGCATCGGCGTTCATTCGCAAGCCCAGGTAGAGGATACCCGAGTAGTCGGCAAAGCCTTCGCTCAACCACTGATCGCGATAGGTTCGCCAGGTCACCAGATCGCCCCACCACTGGTGCGACATTTCGTGCGCGATAAAGGGAACGTCGAGAACGATGGAATAGCCGCCGCCCTGGGGCGGGAGCAGCAGCATGGTAGGTAGTCCCTGGCCGTAACCCCGCGTGTGCTGCATCACCTGCAGGCTCGGATACGGATACTTCCCGAAGAGGGTGCTGAAGAACTGGATGCAGTTGGAGAGCTCGGTCAGCATGAAGGACTGCTTGTCCCCCACGCTCTGTGGCGAATAGAGCTCGATCGGCACCCCTGTCCCCTCTGTCCGTCCGCTGTGGCGGGCGAACCGGCCGATGCCGAAGCTAGCGGCGGTCACGGGCACGTCGATCTTCCATTCCGTCGTCTCGCCTTCTTCGCGCACCCGCGTGCCCGTCGCCACCACGCTGAATCCCTTGGGGTGCCGGAAGGTCATCTGAAAGCGCGATCGGCTCATGTAGCCATGCCGCGGATACCAACTGAACGACGATCGGGGATAGGAGATCTCCGAGTTCTGAAAAGACAAGGTGCCTCCAGACTCCGCCCTGCGAGACGGAGCCCCCGGCTCTTCCATGAAGTCGCCCTCCAGGTCGAAGACCAGCGAGAGCTGCGCGCCCGCATCAGCCGCGGCCGGCAGAAAGACGGTGATGCCCGAATCCCAATCTTCCTGCACGGCTTCAAGGGCTCCGCCATCGGCCAACCGGACGGAGTTCAGCCGCATCGCCTTCTTCAGCCGCTCGGAGTCGAACTCCTCGAGCGTGTCGTTGAGGACGAAAGGCACGGCGCGAATCCCCGGCGCCAGCACGTCGCAGTCGAGGCGCGCCACCACTCCCAGGTGCTTTTTCGGGTGCGTGAGATCGATGGTCATGGCGTATTGCCGCACGGCCACCAGATCCTGACCATCCTCCAGCGGGCCTCCCGTATATTCCGCGGCGCTGCGGGCCGCCAGCCAGACGTCGTTGCGGTCGACTCCGCTTTCGTGCTGGAAGACGAGCAGCTTCTCGCCGGCGTTGAGACCGAACACGTCGGTCGGGATGCGGCCTTGCGGATCGAGCAGCAGCGTGAACGGCGCCCGGCTGCCCTTGTCGAAGTGCGCCACGAACAGGCCCGGCCGCTCGCCGTTCAGGACAGAGGCCGCCACCCGTGCCGAAAGGTTGGCGCCGGTTTGCTTGAGCAGCAGGTTATCGAGTTCGCTGGCCAGCTTTTGCGCCTCCGGCGGCGCCGGGCCCGTCTTCGCGAGGCGGCCCACTTCCGCGAAGGTGTCGTCGGTGAATCGCAGCACCGCGGTCTTGAAGTCCGACTCGACGCGGTCCGCATCGAGCAGCCGCCGCAGGTTCGCACGCTCGAATTCGACGGGGGGCGGATCGGCGCGGAACGAGCCGCGTCCCAGGAACACCGCCCCACGCACCTTGCCGGCGACCGGGGCGGCGAAGTAGAAAGTGCCGTCGAACGTCATCTCCGCACGGTCGCGCTTGAGAACCAGGTTCTCGGCCACGGCGGAGCCGCCGGTCAACGGGAACGACCGCAGAGCCTGGTAGAGATCCAAACCTTCGCCGGCGGAGGCGCACGCCGGCGCGAGCAGGATGAGGAAGACGCCAGCGAGCCCTGGGGCCGGTCGCATGACTTACGGTATGATCCGGAACGAGTACATCTTGGCGGGTTCGTCCGGAGTATGGTTGGCGGCGGCGACTTCGGGCGGAACGATGCCGTATTCGCCGGGCTCCATGGCAGGCAGGGTGATGAGGTACCAGTGGCTCTCGACCTCTTTGCTTTCGAAGGGGATCGTGTCGCGCATGGCCTTGAACTCGAAATCCTCCTGCCTGGGGGCGAGAAACTCCCGCGTGCCGTCGTGCGGCCGCACGTGGACGAAATAGTACTGCGTGATGGCGACGTTCTGCGTCGCGTATAGCAGGAAATGCGGTGGGGCCTTCAAGGCCGTCGCGCTGCCGAGTCCGTTGAGGATGCCGTCTATGTCGCGCTTGGCCATCCCGGCCGAAGCGATCGCCCTGAACTTGCCGGCTCCGGACTTCCAGTTCACGGTTTCGCCCGCCAGCGACACCCACTGGTGGTCCTTGGCGTAATAAACGGCGCTGAGCGCCACCGCGCTGCCGGAACCCGCGCCCTGCGGAGCCGCCCCCGTGGGCGTCGGCTGCTGCGGAGTCGCTGCCTGCGGCGCTGCCACGACGGGGGCCACGGGGGCGGGCTGCGGGGCTGCCGCCACGGGCGCCACGGGCGCGGCGGCCTGCGGAGTTGTCGCGGAAGCCGCGGGCGTGGCGGGAATTGACCCGGGCCCGACCACTGGCCTTGGCGTCGGCGCCGGCGCCGGGTTGGCCTTGCTTGCCAGGGCCTTGATGATCTTCTCGGAAATGCCCGCCTGCTTGAGCGCGATCACATCGTTCACGCCGGTGGAGTATCTCCCGGGCTCCGTATTAATCAGGTGGAGGATGGTGTCGTCGGTCAGACCGGCGACGTGTAACTTGATGACCGCCTGATTGTCGAGCGGCTGCTGGCCCGGCAGGGACACGGCCAGAATTCCGGCCAAAGCGATTGCACAAAGGATGAAGACGCGCATGATCCGAAAAACCTCCAGCCGCCTATTACACTACCGCTGGGACGGAAAATCAAGACCAACTATGTGGGGCGGAGTACTAGCGCTGAAGGCACACGGAGGCGGGTCTGGAGGCCCGCTGCAGGACTGGAGTCCTGCCCCACCAGGTTACTTTTCGGTTACGTCGCCGACGTTGAAGCCGTCCACCGCGACTCGCGGAGTCTCGCCGCGGGTGTCGGCGTCCTCCACCCAGGTGCTGATGGTGCGCCGTTCTCCGGGCATGAGGGCCACGTAATTGTCGGAGTAAATCGCGGGCAGGATGCGGTCGCCGGTCTTGACGCGCACCACCTTGAGCTTCACCATCAGCGCCGGCTGCGTGGAGACGTTGTGCAGATCGGTGGTCAGCTGCCAACGGGCGCCTTGGCGCTCGACGCGCGTGGCGGCCTCGATCTTCACCTTAGGAAGCTGGCGGATGGCCCGGTAGTCGCCTTCCTTCAGCCCGCGCCAGTAAAAGTTCTCGGACACGGTCTGGCCGGCGAGCGTGAGCTTCAGCCGGATGAAATGCACCGGCGTGAGTCCTTCGCGATACTCCATCTTGATCGCTGTGACGTCGCTGTCCTCGGCGCTATCGACGGGGACTTCCTTCTCCCACTTGAGCGCGCCGTCCATGTTGCGGATCTCGGCTCGGGCGGTGAGCCCCTTCGCGTTCCCTCCGCTGTAATTCACCACCTCGACGCTTTCGGTCGCGATGTTCCACTGGATGTGCAGCGGCTCGAACGCCTTCTTGGCGCCGAAGTACGCCGCGGTGGGCTCGAAGAAATAGTCGTAGGTCTGCCAGACGAACGTGGGCCACGCCGGATGGCTCATCCAGATGAGCAGGCCCATGCGGTTGCGGCTCTGCGCCTCGTACATGGCGCGATGGCCCTCGTAATTGACGAACTGGGCCAGCGTCAGCCACTCCTCGGCGTTCGCCGCGCCGCCGTAGCCGTTGTCGATCACGTCGCGGAAACCGGCGGCCCGCTGCGCGCCACCCAGGCAGAAATCATGCAGGCCCCACATGCGTCCCTGCGGCCACAGGGCCGCCTCCGGCATGGTCTGGCGCACGCTGTCGAGCGACATGATGTTGGGCATGCCCAGCTCACTGTGGAGCTTCGGGGTGGCCCGCTTCTCGAAGTAGAACCGCGTGGGCAGCACCCAATACGGCCCGTGCCCTTCCACGGTGTCGTCGGCCGAGCTGGGGATGTAGTGCAGGTCCGGGTGCAACTCCGCCAGCGTCTTGCGGATTCCTTCGTCGATGGGTTTGGGCGGATAGCCTTCGTTGCGGCCGCAGTAGAGGCCCATCGAAGCGTGGTTGCGCACGCGCAACACGTAGTCCCGCACGTTGCTCAGGAACAGGTCATTGTCGTCGGGGTCGGGGCCGTCGGCCGGATTCGCCAGCCAGAAATCCTGCCACACCACGATGCCGTGCCGGTCGCAGGCCTCGTAGAATTCGTCGTCGCCGGTCTGGCCGACCCAGTTGCGGATCATGGTGAAGTGCATGTCGGCGTGGTAACCCACAGCCACGTCGTACTCGCGTCCGCGATAGAGCAGCATCGACTCCGGGAATCCCCAGTTCCCGCCTCGCGCGATGAAGCGCCGGCCGTTGATCCAGATGCGCAGCGCGCCGCCCTCCTCGCTGTACGTGAACTGGCGCACGCCGGCCTCGAAGCGCTTCGCGTCCGACACGGCCTTGTCCGCGGTCTCGAACTTCATCTCGACCTGATAGAGGTTGGGATCGCCGTAGCCGGCGGGCCACCACAACTTCGGGTTGGCGAGGTGCAGCGTCGTCTTGACGGTCTTCGCTTCAGACGGCGCGAGCGCCACAGGCACCTCGAAGGACGTGTCGCCGAAACGCCCGCGCAGGACGCCGTCGACTGAGTGCTCTTCGTGGTTGCTCAGCGTCGCTTCCACCTTGACGTCGGCCGCAGGCAGCGCCAGCGTGGTTGTGACGAACGGATTGTCGATGGTCACCGCACCGCTGGTGGTCAGGTGGACGTCCTTCCAGATGCCGTCGTCGCGCCCGCGGATGACGGGGATCCAGTCCCAGCCCACGGTGGCGTGGTAGGTGGGGTTGTCCGCTCCCAGCGCGCCGCCGTTCTTGTCGGGACTCTCCCAGGTCTTCTCGCGGACGCTTCCCGGCGTCGCGTTCTTCACGACGCGCACGGCCAGCGCGTTCCGCTCGCCGGGCTTCAGGCGGCCGGTGACGTCGAAACGCCCGCGCATGAAACCGCCCTCGATGCGCCCGATCTTCTCTCCGTTCAGGAAGACATCGGCCTTCCAATTGATGCCGTCGAAGTTCAGCCAGGCCCGGCTGCCCACCTTGGCGGCGGGCGCGACGAACTCGTCGCGGTACCAGAAATCGGCATAGAAGAACGAATCGGAAATCATGTTCTGGTTGTCGCCGTAATTCGGATCGGGGATCGCGCCGGCGTTGAGGTAACTCACCAGCTCGGTGCCCGGAACCGTGGCCACCAGCCAGTCCTTGTCGTCGAAGCCCAGCTTCGAGAGTGCCTCGCCTCCGGTCGCGACCAACGTATCGCGCTGGAGCTTCCACGCGCCGCCCGCGAGATTCAGGCGTCCGTCCGCTCGCACTGCCGCGGCCTTGGCCGGCTCAGCCACCGGACCGCCGCGCCCCCACACTTCCATCTCGCTCAGGATGTAGCTCCCGGGCGTTGCGGGCCGTGTCATCCGAACTCGCACGTACCTCGCCTTGGCCGGGTGCGCCAGCTTCAAATCGTCGATGAGCCCCGTGGGCGACAACAGCACTGGGAGCTCGCGCCAGCTCACGGCATCGTCGGATGCTTCGACCGCGCCCGCGGCCGCGCGCCGGATCCAATACAGCGCCACGCGATCGAATTCGCAGGGCGACCCCAGATCCACGTAGACCCACTCTTCGCCCGAGCCCTCGCTCATCCACGCGCTGGTGAAATCGTACGGCCCGCCGATTTCGAGCTGCCGGTTCTTGTCGAAGAGCGCCACCTCGCCCACGCGCCACATCAGCGCGCCCGCGGCCTCTACCTCGACGCGGTAGAAACGGCTGTGCGACGGCGCGGCAAACGCGATCGAGGTCTTGAACGTGTTTGACGGGCGATCCGTGCCCGTGGCGCGGCCCAGTTCCTTCCACGCCTCGCCATCGTCCGAACCGGAGAGAACGCATTTCCAGCCCGGCTGAGCGGAGCCCGTTTGCACGAACCCTCGCACATCCACGCGATCCACTTCGGGCGCGGCGTCTCCGCCTCCCAATTCGACCTGGACCCAGCCGCCCTTTCCCTTCAGATCCACGGTCGTGAGCGGATTGCGGTCGAGCACGCGCTCGCGCTCGTTCTTCTTGAGCGGGCCCTGCTGGCTCGTCGCCGTGGCCACCCACCGCGGCATGCGCGTGTCCTTGATCCCGTCGGTGATCAACTGGGCCGTCAGATTGTAGTCGTAGCTGCTGGAGTGGTACGCCGGCCGGTGCAACGCCAGGTTGCGATAGGTCGCCGCGTCCACCCGCATCGCGGGCCCGAAGTAGTCCTTCGGGTTCCCGGGATACACACCTACGCCTCGCGTGTACTGCTGTGCGGCAAGGCTGGCCGCGGTGGTCAGGATCAGACCCACGATTCGTTTCACCAGTCCAGGATGCCACGCGCCCGAGAGCCGCGGGGCTCCAGCCCCCCGCGGCTGACGCACTATCCGTTGCGTAGCGCTTCGAGCACCTGGCGCGGCACCGCGACGTTTCCGTAGCCGGTGCCGAGAGCGAGGCCGGGCTTGTTGTCCCCGTGAAAGTCGGTGCCTCCGGTCACGGCCAGGCGGTAGCGGCGCGCCAGCGAGAGGAAGAAAGCCGTGTCCGTCTGCAGGTGGTCGCTGTGGTAGGCCTCGATGCCGCCCAGCCCCATCGCGCACATTTCGGCGAGATCCTTCTCGAAAGCGGCAGGATTGCGGCGGCTCAGGCGGACGGGGTGCGCGAGCGACGCCAGCGCTCCGGCTTCGCAGAGCTTGCGGATCCCCGCTTCGAGCTCCGGCTCATCGCGCTCGACGTAGCCTTTCGCCGATTCGTCCAGGTACTGCTCGAACGCCTCCTGGATGCTCGCGACGTAGCCTTTCTCGACCATCACGCGCGCGAAGTGCGGCCGCCCGGCCTGGGACCGCCCCAGGCGTTCCACTTCTTCAATCGTGATGTCCAGGCCCAGGGATTGCAGGCGCTGGGCCAGGCGCCGGTTGCGATCGCGCCGCCCTACCCGGATCCCTTCCAACCAGGCGCGGAACTCCTCCGGCGGCGGATCATTGAGGAAGTAGCCCAGCAGATGGATGGAGCGGCCGCGCGCGCCCACCGCACGGTGCCGCTTGGTGCTCAGCTCGATGCCGCACACCAGATCGAGCCCCACCTCGCGCGCCAGCGGAGCAGCCGCGTCGTAGCCGGCGAAGGTGTCGTGGTCGGTGATGCCGAGGGCCTCGAGACCCAGCGCCACCGCGGCGCCGACGAGTTCGTGCGGGGCCGAGGTTCCGTCGGATTCGTCGGTGTGAGTGTGAAGATCGATCAACGGGACCCCGCTGATCTCAGTGTGACACGCGCTCGTTGCCCGTTGCTCTTGGCCCGTTGATCCTCTGCGGCATGCGTGGGCTTCGCACCGCAACGAATCCCGATCGCGAAGCGCACGAACGCCGCAGTGGATCAACGTGCCACGTGCCACAAGCCACCAGCCTCTCGATCGAACGCATATCGAAACCCGTTCTCCACGATCCCCGCCAGTTCCGCGTCCGTGAACCCGAATTCCCGCGCCGCCAGCTCGTATTCCCGCGTGAGCGTGGTGTGGAACATCGCCGGGTCGTCGCTCGCCAGCACCATCGGCACGCCGGCATCGTAAATCCGCCGCACCGGATGTTCGTCCAAGCACCGCACCACCCGCGTCGCGACGTTGCTCGAAATGCAGACCTCGAGCGGGATGTCGCGCTCACGCAGGTGATCGAGCAGCTTCGGATCGTCGGCCGCGCGGATGCCGTGGCCGATCCGCTCGGCCCCCAGCCGCACCGCGCCCCACACCGATTCCGGCCCCGCGCTCTCGCCCGCGTGGACCGTCAGGTGCAGCCCGGCGTCCAGCACAAACCGGAACACGTCGCCGAACCACTCCACCGGCCCCGCCACCTCGTCGCCGCCGATCCCGAAAGCGATCACGCCGCGCTCCACCCGCTCGGCCGCGAGGCGCGCCACAGCCCACGCGTGCTCGACGCCCCACTGCCGAGTCGCGTCCAGGATCCACCGCACCTCCACCGCCGACGCCGCCGCTTCCGCCTGCAACGCTTCGTAGATCGGCGCGAACTCCTGACCGCGCCACAACACCAGCCCCGCCGAAATGGTGATCTCCGCATAGCGAACGTTCTCGCTCGCCAGGCGCGCCAGCGTGCGCCGCGCGATGAGCGCATAGTCCTCGGGTCGGTTGAGATGCTCGATCAGCCACTTGTAGCTTTGGATGAACCCGAGGAAGTCCGCGTATTCGTACCGCGCGCGGACCTCCGCGAGCGTGAGCGAAGGGTCGAGCTCGCACAGCGTCTGCGGCTCAACCGAGCCCTCCAGGTGCAGGTGCAACTCCGTCTTCGGCAGGTCGCGATAGGAATTTGGCATCCTGCAATAATGATAACGATGCGGGCCGCGCCGTAACGTTACCGGCGCGCCCGACGGAGGGCAATGAACCGCGCAGACATCGAAGCGATTGTGAACGGCTCCCACAGCGACGCGTTCAGCGTCCTTGGCCCGCACGCCGTACCGCGCCGCAAGACGGCCGCCTGGGAGGTCCGCGCGTTTCTGCCCCAGGCCGCCGAAGCCGAAGTAGTTCTGAACGGCGTGTCCTACCCGATGAAGAAGGTCAACCCCGCCGGCCTGTTCTTCGCTTCGCTCGCCGGCACACCACGGCCCTACCTGCTGCGGCTCAAGACGCACGAAGGCGAAACCTCCGAGATCGAGGACCCCTACCGCTTCCCGCTGCTCCTAACCGATTTCGAGCTGCACCTGTTCGGCGAGGGAACCAACTTCGAGGCCCAGCGCACCCTGGGCGCGCACCTGGCGGTGGTCGAAGGCGTCGCCGGCGTGCGCTTCGCCGTCTGGGCGCCCAACGCCGAGGTGGTCACCGTCACCGGCGATTTCGACCAGTGGGACACCCGCCGCCACCCCATGCGCCTCCGTACTGCCGGCGTCTGGGAGCTTTTCATCCCCGGCCTCGCCGAGGGCGCCACTTACAAGTACTTCGTCCGCTCCCGCCTCGAAGGCTACCAGCAGCAGAAGGCCGATCCCTACGCCTTCTGCTCGGAAACACCCCCCAAGTCGGCCTCCGTGGTTTGGGAACTCGGTAAGCACCAGTGGAACGACGCGGCCTGGCTCGAAGCGCGCGCCGCCGGCGACTTACTCAAGAAGCCTGTTTCCGTATACGAAGTGCACCTCGAGTCCTGGCTGCGCGGTCCCAATAACGACCTGCTCACTTACCGCGACCTGGCCAAGAGCCTGGTCGAGTACGCGAGCCGGATGCACTACACCCACATCGAGCTGCTGCCCATCATGGAGTATCCATTCTCGGGCTCCTGGGGCTACCAGGTCGTCGGGTATTTCGCTCCCACCACCCGCTTCGGCAATCCGGACGATTTCAAATACTTCGTCGATTGCTGCCACCAGGCCGGCGTCGGCGTCATCGTCGATTGGGTTCCCGCCCACTTTCCCAAAGACGCACACGGCCTGGCCTATTTCGACGGCAGCGCCCTCTACGAGCACGCCGATCCGCGCAAGGGCGAGCAGCGCGAGTGGGGCACGCTCGTCTTCAACTACGGCCGCAACGAGGTGCGGGCCTTCCTGATTTCGAACGCTCTGTTCTGGCTGAAGGAGTATCACGTCGACGGCCTGCGCGTGGACGCGGTCGCCTCCATGCTCTATCTCGACTACTCGCGCAAGCCCGGAGAGTGGATACCCAACCAGTACGGCGGGCGCGAGAATCTGGAGGCCATCGACCTCCTCCGCCGCTTCAACGAGCTGGCGCACCAGGTGCCCGGCGCCTTCACCGTGGCGGAAGAGTCAACCGCCTGGCCCGGAGTTTCCAAGCCCGTCTTTCTCGGCGGCCTCGGCTTCACCATGAAATGGAACATGGGCTGGATGCACGACATGCTCGACTACTTCTCCAAGGAGTCCGTCCACCGTAAGTTCCACCATCACGACATCACCTTCAGCATGTTATACGCATTTCACGAGAACTTCGTGCTGCCCATCTCGCACGACGAAGTCGTCCACGGAAAGCGTTCCCTCATTAGTAAGATGCCCGGCGACGAGTGGCAGCGCTTCGCCAATGTGCGCGCCTTCCTGGCCTACATGTTCGGCCACCCCGGCAAGAAGCTGCTCTTCATGGGCTCCGAGATCGGTCAGTACGAGGAGTGGAATTACGCCGCTGGCATTCGCTGGGACTTACTCCAATATGACTATCACCGCAAGCTGCAAACGCTGGCGCGCGAGCTGAACCGGCTCTACCGCGCCGAGCCCGCCATGCACGAAGTGGATTTCCACTGGAGCGGCTTCGAGTGGGTGGATTTCCACGACGTCGATCATTCGATCATCGCCTTCCTAAGACGCGCCGAAAACCCCGACGACTTTCTGCTCTTCTGCTGTAACTTCACCCCGGTGCCGCACCCCGGCTACCGTTTCGGAGTACCAGTCGCCGGCTTTTACAGCGAAGTGTTCAACACCGACGCCGAGATGTTCGGCGGCAGCAACATGGGCAACGGAGCCGGCGTCGCCACCGAGCCCATCAACTCGCACAACCGGGATCAGAGCATCCTGGTGACGTTACCGCCCCTAGCCGTGGTGGTCTTCAAGCTCCACAGGCCCTGATTGACTGACTGACTGAGTGAGTGACCGTGGCGCACGCTTCAGCGTGCCGCGCCGCCACTCTTGGCGACGCCTGTCCGGCGGCCAAGCAAACAATCTTGGCCACGAATGCACACGAATATGTGGCCGTGTCAGTTATGTGGTGCATGAGGGTAAGCCTCGCGCCTGGAGCCTGATTCGGCTTCGGGATCGCAACATAACTTCCCTTCGATACTGGGTCGTACAGGCTTCCTGCCTGCAAAAGGTGACCCATGTTCGAACCACTCATCAAGCGCCCAAAGGTTCTGAAGCGCTACCGCAATGCCCCACTTGCGCCAGAACGTGCCCGGTTCCTTCAGCACTTCCACGCACAAGGGCATTCACACTCCCGCCTGGTCGGCGTCAACATCATGCTGATGGCTCTGGCCATTCATGCGGAGTGGCACGAGGAGGCATGTCAACTGCCGACGTAGAAGCCGCGGCCGACAGATGGCTGGCATCGAACACCAAGCCGCGAAGGACGAACCGTAGCCTCCACGGTCTGAGGCGGGATTTCATTTCGCTAGCCACCCTGTTTCTACGTTTCATCGGCCGCTTCGCGGAGCCAGTTGTTGCTGCTGCTCCATTTCGCGGTGAGATGGGAGCCTTTCTGCGCTTTCTCGACGAAGAACGTGGACTGGCACCGTATACCGTGGAGTTGAGGCAGGCGTCGCTCCGACGCTTCCTGACTTGGCTCGCCGGACACGCTGACACCATCGGCCAGGTCACACCTCGTACCGTGACCCAGTACTTCTCGGTGCACCGCCGGTGGGGACGGGCCAGCGTGAAGTTCCACGTTAATACTCTGCGTTCGTTCTTCCGGTTTGCGGCCGGCAAGGGCTGGTGTGAGCCGAGGCTCGCGGGCACGATCGACGCGCCGTGCATCTTCGCTTTCGCCGAGGATCGCAGCCTCATGGACTTTCTGAGGAGCTTGTAGCTTCTTCGGAATCCAGAACAGAGTCCAGGCGGCAGAACCGTCTCCAGGGACCGCCGGCCCGCCGAGGGGATATTTATGTTGCGATCACGGACCTGGCGAAGAAGTCAGGCGCGAGGTTCTCGCTCATGCACCACATAACTGACACGGCCACATATTCGTGTTCATTCGTGGCCAGAATTGTCTTGCTTTTCTCACTCCGCCGCCACGAACTGCACCGCCACTGGCGCGGAGACAGCCAGCGTCTTCCCCGTCGGAGCCAGCTGGCCGCTGGTGGGGTCGACACGAAACACCACCAGGTTGTCCGAGTCCTGGTTCGCAACGAACAGGTACTGCCCCGTGGGGTCGATGCCGAAGCTGCGAGGCGTGATGCCGCCGCTCGCCACGTGTCCGGACGCCGTGAGCCTGCCGGTCGCCTGGTCGACAAGGAAGATCGCGATGTCGTTCAGCTGGCCGCGGTTCGAAGCATACAGGAACCTGCCGTTGGGGTGCACCAGGATCTCGGCCCCGCTCTTGGGGCCCCGGTAGCCCGGCGGCACGGTGGATACAGCCGTGATCGGCCTGAGCGCACCGGCTCGCCACCTGAAGACGCTCACCGTCGCCGCCAGTTCGTCGACCACGTAAGCAAACTTGTTGTTCGGATGGAACGCCACATGGCGTGGGCCGAATCCCGGAGTGACATGCCCGTAGCCAACCGTCACCAGCGTGCCCCGCACCGCATCGAAGCCGTAGATGTAAATCAAATCCGCGCCCAGGTCCGCGGAAAAGGCATAGCGGTCGTCCCACGAGAAGGAGGCCGAGTGCGCGTGCGGTCCCGCCTGGCGCTGGGGATTGATGCCCGATCCGCTATGCCGATCGAAGGAGGAGGCCGGGGCCAGGCTGCCGTCCGGCTTGATGGGGAACACGTCGACGCTCCCGCTGCCGTAGTTCGCCGCCAGCACGAACTTGCCGTTATGACTGACGGCCAGCGCGCAGGGCGACGAGCCGCCGCTCGAAACGCTGTTGAGCGGCGTGAGCTTCCCCGTCTTTCGATCGATGCCAAACGCGCTGACCGAACCCGCCTCGTTTTCGTTGACCGCATACAGGTGCATGCCGTCCGGGGCCACGGCCAGGAAGGAAGGATTCTCTGTCCGTGCCGCCAGGCCGAGGCTGCTCAACTCGCCCGTCGCCGGCTCGAAGCGGTAGACGTAAATACCCTGGCTTCCGTGGCCGGTGTAAGTGCCGACGTAGACGAAGTAGGCGGGGTTGCCGGCTGCTCCCGCCATGGCGGCGATGGCCAGAAGCAGCGTCACGAATCGAAGCGGTCGCATGCGCACCATCAGACCGCATTCGGCACGCGGACGCAAGTGTACCCGAACGCACGCCGCGCCCATACGGAGTGCCCGGAGCTGTCTTCAGCAGTAGAGGCTAGTGCGCGTTCTTGTTGGCGGCTTCTGCAGCAAGCTTCAGCTGCTTGTTGGCCTCGTCCAGCAGGTCCTTGGCCTTCTGCGCGTGACCGTTCATGTCCCACTCATTGGCCTTTTGCGCGTCCAGGATACGCTCCCAGGCTTGCTGGGTCAGCCGCTGAGCGGCCGCCAGATTCGGATGCCGGCCAGACGAAATGTCCCGTTCGGGTTTTTGTGCAATGGCGCCCGCTCCGACCAGCAACAGAGCGCCGAAAACGGCAGCAAGGATTCGGGTTTTGACCATGGGCGCAATTGTACACGGGCCTTCAGGCCAGCGCAAGTCATTGGATCATAAGGACAACGAGCCCTTTAACTACCTCTTACACCGTGGGCTCGCCATGCACCTCCACCTCCTCGGGCTCCACGCCTTCATGCCGCGGCTCGGGCAGCCGCCCGGTGAGGTCCAGGTAGCCCCAGGCCAGTGCGGTGGTGGAACTCAGCACGCCGGACCAGAGGCCGATGGTGCGCGGGCTCACCGACCGCGACGCCACACCCGCCGCGGCCATCGAGAGCATCATCACCGCCCAAACCAGCGACTCGTTGGTGGCGAACACGCGGCCCCGATATTCGTTCGGGACGTTGCGCAGAAGCTGCGTCATGTTCAGCACCGAACTTACGGCCACCCCCGCGCGCGAGACGGCGATGAACACCAGCGCCAGCCAGTAGTTCGTCATCTGGCTGAAGACCACGTAGGCGCCGCCATGGATCACGTAGCAGATGACGATGGCGCGCTTGTAAGCGCGGAAGCTCGCGCGCTTGCCGAACCAATGGCCGAAGATGCCGCCCGCCAGCAGCCCGACGCCTGCCGAGGCCCAGATCTGCCCGATGCCCAACGCGCCCTTGTGGAACACCAGCTCGCCGAAAAGGCTGAACAGAATTTGCGCCGCGCCGCCGCCGCTGGCCCAGCCAATGCTGACCACGGCGATCCCGAGGATCAGCGGCGTCGAGCGCATGTAGCGCAGTCCCTCGGCGTATTCGTGCCAGGGCCGCACCACTTCGGCTTCGGTCAGCGCGGTTCGCGGAGCCCGGAACGAGCCGGCCGGCGAGCGCAGCCTCGAAATCGACCAGGCCGAAAAGAGGAACGAAAGCGAGTTCAGCGCGAAGGCCCACTGGTAGCCAAACTGCATCACCGCGGTCCCGGCGAGCAGCGTCCCCACCACCAGCGTGCTCCACTGCGTGGTCTGCGTCACGGAGTTGGCCGTGTGCAATTCCTCGGGACTGGCGATGGTAGGCAGAATCGAAGCGCGGCCGCTGGTGAAGAACGGCGACGCGAACATCAGCAGGCCGCTCAGCACGTACAGCAGCCAGGGATTCGAGCGGTTCACGGTGAGAATGAAGCCGGCGGCGACAACGGCGCGGACCAGGTCGCTCGCAATCATCACCTGTTTGCGGTCCAGGCGGTCGAGCACCACCCCCGCCAGCGGCCCGGCCAGGATCGCCGGCACGGCGCGCGCCAGCATGATCCCGCTCACCACCAGTCCCGAGTGCGTGATGTGCAGCGCCAGCGCGAAGACCGCGACGTTGTTGAAGTGGTCGCCGATCTCGCTCACCACCTGCCCCATCCAGGTGTAGCGGTAGTTGCGGTTGCCCCGCAGCAGGCTGTTGAATGACGCGCTCAGCGAAGTGTCTCCTGGCGAACGGTGATGGCACGCAGATAATCGAGGTCGAGCGCGTAGCCGAAACCGGGCTCGCCGCTCACGACAATGGTGCCGCGCGGCGTTACCTCGATCGGCGGCACGATCACGTCGCGCGCCCAGTAGCGGCGGCTGGCCGAGACATCGCCGGGCAGGACGAAGCCCTCGAGCGTCGAGAGCGCGATGTTGTGCGCCCGTCCCACCCCCGATTCGAGCATGCCGCCGCACCATACCGGGATCCCCGCGGCCAGCGCCACATCGTGAACGGCGCGCGCTCCGGCGAACCCGCCCACGCGCCCGAGTTTGATGTTGATGATCTGCGCCGCGCCCATTCGGATGGCCTGCTCCGCGTGTCGCGCGGTGCGTATGGATTCGTCCAGGCACACCGGCGTCGAAAGCTTCGCCTGCAACGCCGCGTGATCGACGATGTCGTCATGTGCCAGCGGCTGCTCGATCATCATAAGGTAGAAATCGTCCAGCGCACTCAGGCGATCGGCGTCCGCGAGCGTGTAGGCCGAGTTGGCGTCCACCATCAGGCGGATGTTGGGAAAGGCGCGCCGCACCTCGCGCACAACGTCCACATCCCAGTCGGGCTCCACGCCCCGGCCCGGCTTGATCTTCATCTTGATCCGCTGATAGCCGCACGCCAGCTCGCGCTCGATCGTCTCGATCAGAGCGGGCACGGATTCCTGAATGCCGATCGAGACGCCGCAGGAGATCTCGGTCCGCGTGCCGCCTATATGCTGCCAAAGCGGCTGGCCCAGCAGGCGCGCTTCGAGGTCCCACATCGCGGCTTCGAGACCGCCGCATGCCATCTGGTGCCCGCGTATGCGACTGAACAGCGGCACGCCCCGGAGCACAGCGGGGCCGGCGTAGTGCGTGAGAATCAGCCACGCCGATTCGGTCCACTCCTCGTTGTAGAACGGGTGCTCGCCGGCCGTGACCTCGCCCCATCCGGAGACGCCGTCGCCCACCGCCTCGACGAGAATGATCTGCCGCTCGACCGTGCGCCCGAAGCTGGTCTCAAAGGGGCGCACCAGCGGCATCGCGATCTGGTGGATCCGGATTTGGTCTATTCGGAGGGCCATTTTCCCAACAGGTATGTTCCGCGCTCGAACCCGACCACCGCCAGGCCGCGGCCAAAGCTATCCAAGAATTGTGCCCGTATCGCAGCCTGCACCCGCCGCGCCTCGCCGATCTCCTCTGGCACGGAGATCCTCCCCAGCACCGAACCGCGACCGTCAGGGAGCGGAGGGAGCGGTTGCCGCAACCACCACTCGGCCACCAACCGGTCCGTCGGCACCGAGCCATGCAGCGGGCTACTGGTGGAACCCCAATGATCCGGCAAATAACGTCGCGCGACCACGCCCAGAACCTCGATATTGAAATACGCGTTCTTGAGTTCGAGCGGATCGAAGGTCCACTCCACCAGCTCGATCCCGCGCGCCAGCGCCTCGCGCCGCTGCTCCATCTTGAGCGCGCGGCCGATGTGCCGGTCGCGGCATTCGGGCCGAACGGCCAGCATGTGGCTGTAGAGGTATGGCCTGCCGTCGGGCTTCAGGCCGGCAAAGGCGAGGCAGAATCCCACCATCCGTCCGCCCTCGAAGGCGCCGAAAACCTGCCCGCCCGTCCCGGCCGCGATGATGAACATCTGCAGCGGAACCGACTCGCCCGGCGCATAGCCCCATGTCTCGTTTTGGAGGCCGACGGCGGCGTCCAGATCGGCACGCTCCTCGAGCGCGCGGATTTCGATCCCGGTCACTGGCTGCGTTTCGATTCCTCCCACAACGCGTCCATCTCCTCGAGCGTCGAGCCTGCGGGCGCGCGGCCCTGCTCTTTCAGCCTGCGCTCGACGTATCCGAACCGCCCGCGAAACTTGCGATTGGTGCGGCGCAGCGCCTGCTCCGGGTCCACCTTGAGGAACCGCGCCAGGTTGACGATTACGAACAGCAGGTCGCCGACCTCATCTTCCAGGCGCTCGCGCGGCGCCCCGGCGGCCCTGGCCTCGGCCAGCTCGCCCAGCTCTTCATCCAGCTTCTCGAGGACCTGTTCGGCATTGGGCCAGTCGAAGCCCACGCCCGCGGCGCGCGAGGTCAACTGCTGCGCCTCCACCAGCGCCGGCGTCGAACTCGACACCCCTTCGAGCAAGCCCTTCGGAGCCCCGCTTTTCTCTTCCGCCTTGATTTCGTCCCAGCGGACTTTGACTTCCTCCGGAGTGCTGGCCGTGCCCGTGCCGAACACGTGCGGATGGCGCCGCACCAGCTTCTCGTTGATCGCATCGAGCGAATCGTCTATCTTGAAATGCCCGCCCTCTTCCGCCATCTCCGCGAAGAACACCGCCTGCAGCATCAGATCGCCGAGCTCCTCCCTGAGGCCGCTCCAGTCGCGCGCGTCGATAGCGTCGAGCACCTCGTATGTTTCCTCGAGCAGGTACGGCTTGATGCTGTCGAACGTCTGCTCGCGGTCCCACGGACAGCCTCCGGGCGCCCGCAGCTGCGCCATGATCTCGACCAGCCGGGTGAACTTCGCGCCCTCGCTCACTTGGTGCCCACAACCACGATCACGAAGCTGTCGGGAATCAAGGCCGGCCGCGGGCGCGGCTGATCCTCGGTCGGCGGCGGAGCCGGGCCGAAGCGTGCCGTCGGCAGGTAGATCCGATGCGTGACCGTATCGATCGCCATGGTGCGCGCGCCGCGCTCGGTCGATACGGTCTCGGCCACCTCGAACGCGCCCGCCGCCTCACGCGCCACCGTCAAAGTGCCCTCGCCGTTGGAGCTGAAGGCGAACCCGGCGCCGGGATCGAAGCCGTTGCCATCCACACCCCCGCCAATCGGCACCGTCGCGATCACCTTGCCGGAAACCGTATCGAGGACCGTCATGATCTTGTTGTGGCAGCCGCTGAACGCGCGGTGATGCTCGACATCGAAGCCCATGCCGCTTGGCTCCTCGCAGGGCGCGAGCGGGAACCGCCTCAGCACGGTGAGCTTCTGGCTGTCGATCTCCGCCACCTCGCTCTTGTCCTCGATGTTCACGTAGATCTTGCCGGCCTCGTCGCTGCGGGCATACTCGGGCTTGCCCCCCAGCGGGATCGTGCCATCCACCACGCCAGTCTCGGCGTTGAACGCGGTGGCGTCACCGCTGCGGCCGTTGAAGGTGAACACACGCCCGGAAGCCGGGTCGAAGAGGATGCAATCGGGATTCTTCCCGGTCTTGACCTCGCCGATGGGCTTCAGCGTATCGAGCGCGAAGATGGTGACGTTGTCCGTGCGCCCGTTGCTGCTGAATCCGCGGTTCAGCTTCGGAGCGAGCGCGATTCCATGCACGCCCAGCGTGCTGGGGATGTCGCCGACGACCTTGCCGGTTTCGAGATCCACCACCATCACGTGCGATCCACGCGAAACATAGAGCCGGTGCGCGGCGCCGTCCGCGGTCAGGTAGTCCCACCCGCCCTCGCCGCCCAGTTGCAGCTTGTCGATGACGTGATAACCGGGCCCGGCCGCCGAAGCGATCGCGCCGAAAAGAAGAGCCGGGCACAGCAGAATGCGTATGTTCACAAAGTTGCCGCCTTTAGGCCGATTCTACCAATCGGTGGTCTACTCTTGTCGCAGCGCGGTCACCGGGTCTACGCGGCTGGCGCGAAGCGCGGGCATGAAGCTCGCGAACAGGGCGGCGGCCACCAGCAGAGGAATCGTGATCGCGAACGTCGCGGGCTCGGCTGGCTGCATCCCGTCCACCAGGCGCTGCAATACACGCCCGGCCGCCACGGCGGCAATCGCTCCGGCCGCGACGCCCAGCGAGATCATTCGCAGGCTCTGCCGGAACACCAGCCACAGGACATCGCCCGCGCGGGCTCCGAACGCCATGCGCACGCCGATTTCCGGCACGCGCTGGCCGGTCAAATAAGCCAGCACGCCGTAAATGCCGATGCACGCCAGCAGCAGGGCCAGTCCGGCGAAGACGCCGAAGAGCAGCAGCAGGAAGCGTTGCCGCGCGAGCGAGCCGCTCGCCAGTTGCTCCATGGTTCGCACCTCGTAGAGAACCTGGTCGCCGGTCACTCCGCGCACTTCCCGCCGAAGCGGCTCCACTACGCTCAGCGGCGGGGCACTGGTGCGGATGGCGATCGACATGAGTTCGGACCAACGCCGCACCCATCGGTCCTGCAACTGGGAGAAGGGATAATATGCCTGCGCACGCAGCGGCGCCTGATCGTCTTTGGCAAGCCCCCAGTGCCGGACGTGCGCCACCACTCCCACGACCTTGGCAGGCCCGCCCATGTCGGGAACCCACAGGCGCTGTCCGACGGGCTCCCTGTTGCCGAACGCGTGCCCGGCCAGGACCTCATCGATCACGACGACGGGCTCGCGATCGATGCTGTCGTGGTCGTCGAAGAACCGGCCACGGCGCAGAGCGATGCCCATGACCTTGAGGTAATCCGGCGTCACGGTGGTGACCAATGCGACCGGCTGCCGGTTCTCGGGCGGCACATCCGCGGAGGTCCAGTAGCCGCCCGTGTTGTAGCCCTGCCGCATCGGGACGGTATCGACCATGGCCACGGACTGCACTCCGGGCACGCGCCGCGCGCGATCGAGCAAGTCGCGCCACGCCGCGCGCATCTGCGCAGGGCTTGTAAGCGTTGCGGGCGAGATCGCGGCCCGTGTGACCAGCACGTTCCGTATGTTCACGCCCGGGTCGAGCGAGGAGAGATGCACAAGCGTGCGCCCCAGAAGCCCGGCGGCGACCAACAGCACCACGGCCAGGGCGATCTCGGCACTCACAAAACCGCTGTGCAGCCGGCGCGAACTGCCCGCTACCACTCGCGATCCGGCACGGAGGGCCCGTTCCAGGTCGCGCACGTGAGCGCGCAGGGCCGGCGCCAGTCCGAAGAGAATGCCGCTCGCGAGCGAGACGGCCAGTGCGAACAGGAGCACGCGCCAGTCGATGCGGATATCCTCGGCCCGCGGCAGACTGCCCGGCCAGAACGTCACGAACGGGCCAACCCCGAGGGCGGCCAGCGCGACCCCCAGGGCGCCTCCGGCGAGCCCCAGCACCGCGCTCTCGGTCAGGCACTGCCGCACCAGCCTGCCCCGGCCCGCCCCCAGCGCCGCCCGCATGGCGAGCTCACGCTGGCGGGAAACCGCGCGCGCCAGCAGCAGGCTGGCCAGATTCGAGCACGCGATCAGCAGCACCAGGCTCACCGCGCCCAGCAGCAGCCACAGCGTGGATCGGACATCGCCAACGTCCGGGCCAAGCGTCTCGACGACGAAGCCGCGGCCCGCATTGGAGTCGGGGTACTGCGCGGCCAGGCGGCGGCCGATCAGCGCGAGCTCCATCTGCGCCTGGACCAGATTCGTGCCGGGCCGCAGCCGCGCCAGCACGGCGATGGGATGCGGCTTGCGATTCCGCAGGAACTCCGCGGTATTCTGGCCCAGCGGAGTAAACACGTCGGGCTCGTCTCCGTCCAGGCGGAAGCCGGGGGCCGCGACGCCGACGACGGTGTAGCGCTTGCCGTCGAGCACCAGCGACATCGCTCCCTGGCTCGCGGCGAAATGGCGCTGCCACAGGCTATGCCCAAGGATGGCAACGGGCGCTCCGCCGGGCCGGTCTTCCGCGGGCAGGAAATCGCGGCCTTGGATGAGGGGCACCCGCAAGACGGAGAACAGGCCGGAGGAGACCTCGCGGCGGTCGACGAACTCGGCGTCGCCCGGCTCGCTCAGGATGCCCCCGCTGAAGAGCCAGCCCGCCATCGGCGCGAGCGTGTGGCTCTCGCGCGCGCAATCCAGAAAGTCGAAGTAGGCGACGTTCTGGTCGCCGTTGGCATCCGTGTGTCCTTGCAGAGTGACCAGCTTGTCGGGCTCGGGATAGGGCAGCGGCTTCAGCAGTACGCCGTTGGTCACAGTGAACATGACGGTGGTCCCGCCGATACCGAGCGCCAGCGTGGCCAGGGCCACTGCCGCAAACCCGGGCCGCTGCCGCAGGGAACGAAGCGCGTAGCCGAGGTCCTGCCACAAATCCTCCAGCCAGCGCGTGCCACGCGCATCGCGGCACTGCTCCTTCACCTGCTCCGGGCCGCCCAGCGCAAGCCGGGCCAGTCGCCGCGCCTCTTCAGGATCGTGACCATTGGCGATCAGATCGGCCGTGTGCTGCTCGAGATGAAATCGCAGTTCCTTGTCGAGCTGCTCTTCCATCCGGCTTCGAAACCACAGGCGGCGCCACCATGTCATTGAGCGCCTCCTTCGGACATCTTGAGAATGAGGCCGACGGCTTCCGCCAGCCGCCGCCAGCTCGCGGTCTCCGCTTCGAGCTGCGCCCGCCCTTGCCGCGTCAGGCGATAGAACTTGGCCTCGCGGCCGGTTTCGGTGTCCTTCCAGTCGGCGGCCAGCAGGCCGCGGTTCTCCAGGCGGTGCAGCGCCGGATAGAGCGATCCCTGGGGAACCTGGACCACGTCACGCGACACCTGCTGCAACCGCTGCGCGATCGCGTAGCCATGGACGGGGCCGAACGCGACCACCTTCATGATCAGCAGGTCCAGGGTGCCCTGCGGGAGATCCGATTTCTCTGGCAATGGCGTATACCTCCCTCTTCTACACGTCAGCGTATCACATGTAGAAGCGCGAGGCGTGGAGCCGGGCGGCGTCCGCCTCGCGCCCCGTCCCGAACCCTTGACGCCTGACGTAAGGCATAACATAATGAGGGGTGATCCAGTCGTTCCGGTGCTACGAGACCGAGCGCGTCTTCCGGCTCGAAAGCTCGCGCAAGTTCGGCAATATCGCGCAGGTCGCACTCAGGAAGCTAAAAATGCTCGACGCGGCAACGGTCCTGGAAGACCTGGCGCGATTTCCCGGCAACCGCCTGGAGGTGTTGAAAGGCGACCGGGAGGGCCAGCACAGCATTCGGGTCAACGACCAATTCCGCGTCTGTTTTGTCTGGAGGGATGGCAACGCCCATGCCGTCGAGATTGTCGACTACCACTAACAGGAGACCTGACATGAGAAAGACACGGACACGGCCCTCGAGCCTACGCCCGGTCCATCCGGGCGAGGTGTTGAAGGAAGAACTGCTGGTCCCCCTGGGGATGAGCGTCAGCCAGTTGGCGCGCGATCTGAAGGTGCCGGTTAATCGGCTGACCCAGATCGTAAACGGACAGCGGGCGGTTACGCCCGACACGTCGCTGCGCCTGGCGCGGTACTTCGGCTTCTCCCCAAGTTACTGGATGAACCTCCAGACGCAGTTTGACATGGACGTGGCCAGGAAGGAGAGGCTGAAGCA
>DATNLV010000085.1:0-2541 GCA_035602665.1 Bryobacteraceae bacterium
CGCGTCCGAAGCGAGCCAACGCCTGATCCACGGCAAGGCTGTTCAAGCGGCTGCCCCAGGGCTGCGGCGCACAGGCCTCTTGCGCCGAGCGAGCCAGAGCCAGATGAGCCTCACATGCGCTGCACGTAGCGAGGTGCTGAGCCAGCGCCCGCTGTTCGTTCTCGGATATCCCGCCCTTGAGGGCCCGGTCGATGGCCTCCTCGGGATGCAGGTCGAGATTCATGCTCGGCCTTTCCAACCACCAGCTTCCCCGTCGAGCCGACGGCGCAGGTAGTCCTTGGCCAAACGCAGTCGGCTCTTGGTCGTGTTGACCGGAACCTGCGTGGCCACGGCTATCTCTTCCACCGAGCAACCCAGAACCATGCGCATGAGAACAGTCTCGGCCTGCACAGCGGACAGCTCATCGATAAGCGCGCGCACTAGCCACAAGTTGGGAAGGGATTCATCCCCTTCCGCGAGGTTCGGAACGAAAGCCTGCTCAGCGAGGGTGCGCAGGCGCTGCTCTCGACTTCGTGCTCGCTTACGCGCCGCGATGGATGCCCGCAGCGCGATGCGGTTCGTGTAGTGCACAATCGCGCCCTCGACTCGGTACTTGGGCAGTGCACGCAGGATCTCGATCAAGCATTCCTGGACGGTATCTTCCAGATCGACGTGACCAGCCCCCAGAACGCCGCGACAGACATTGCGCACCGAGGGTGCGATGGCTTCCAGGAACGCGCGCATCGCCCCGGGGTCGCGTGACCGGGCCGCCAAAGCCAGCGCGGTCGGGTCGGATTCACTCCCGTCGGACGAGTGCATCTCCGCGGGGATAGCGAAACGCGCTGTGCTTCCCGCAAAGGGCATACCCAATTGTAGCGCCGAAAGATGCGAGGTTGTCAACCTATCGGTGCTCGGCTGAACCTTACCGCCATGCTTCATAGATGAAGCCGGGCTCTCCGACAGCCTCCCTGCTGAAGAGGATATGGGCTCCGTCCTGCGACACCCAGGGATAGCGCTCCGAGACGCCGGTATTGAGAGAGTCCAGGGGGATTGGCGCAGCGGAAAAAGGCGTGGCCGGGTCGGGTCGGCTGACCTCGACGAGATCCCAGGTTTTTCCGTTGGTGGGGGCTCGAGAGCTCCAGATGAGAGAAAGCGAATCATGGAAGAGCGCGGGATCCGCGTCCGCCATGTCCGAGTTGATGCCCGAGAGAGCCTGGACATTTCCCCAGGATTTCGTCGGGCCGGTACGCGACGCAGAGTAGAGGCTGAAGTCCTCAGTGCCCTGCGGAGCGGAGCAAAAAATCATGAAGAGTCCGCTGGGATCCACGCTGGGTCCCCTGACATCGAGGGTGGAAGAGCCAAGCTCCGAGATGAGCGTGGGGTCACCCCAGGGCTGCCCCCTGACGGTCCGCCGCGAGGAATAGATCTGATATCCCGCGCCTGATCGGTCACTTGCGAAGTAGATGGTCAGGCCATCGGGGGAAACGTCTGGATCCTGTTCATTGTAGGCGCTCGAGATAGGTTCGGGAACCAACGGGGCCGGGCTCCACGCGGCATCACGTGAGGTCCGCGTGCTGACCCAGATGTGGAAGTCCGTCTCACCCGCCTGTTGGCACGAAAGATAGAGCTCCAATTCATCGCCAGTGAGCGAGGGACCGCGGGCGCCGGTGGTGTCGCTGACCAGCCCAGTGACCAGCGTTGGCGCGGAAAAGGGAAGCCACTGGTCCGCCACCACCCGGTCTGCCTTCATGCAGCCGATCGCGCCGAGGATTATCCCGGCCACGGCGCCGATCTGTCGACCTGTCATCCCACTCAGTATGACCTCGCTTTGCGAAGTATTGTAGCCCGCGCGTTCGGAAACCTGATCGGCCTGCCTTCGCCGGCTGATCGTGCCCGAATTCGCAGCGTCCCTACTTCGCGCGCAACCTGCGTTTCACCTGCGCCAGCTCATTCTGCAATTTGGCGAGCGCCTCGCCTTGCGCCTGCACCGCGGCCACCAGCATGCTGGTATAGCCGTACAGGTCCACCATCGTGCCATCACGATCCACGGCTAGGCTGCCAGGAACGTCCTCGATGATGAAGCCCAGGTAGCGCCGGTCGCCCAGGGCGGGATCCCGGTATTCGTAGGTTGCCAGCTTGAAACGCGCCAAGTCTTCGGCCACGCGCTGCCGCTCGGCCTCGCTCAAGTAGAGAATGTTCTTCTTGGCCCGCCGGCTGGACACCGGACACGGGCCACCGCTTGCGGCGTACCAGGCGCCCTGCTTGCAAAGCCGCGCGCCATCGGGCCCGCAGGCGTATGTGCAGGTCTTGTTCGCCGTGGTGCAGGCCGAGCCCAGCAGCGGAATGCCCGCAGGACAGGCCGCGTCCACGTTGGGAACTGCGCAGTGCCAGCTCAGCGGCCCTCCACACCCAACCACGGGACCGTTGGTGCAGTTGGTACACTGGCAAGTGAGGTCTGCGTAGGTGCAATAGGCGTCTTGGGTGGGGCAGCTTTGCCCGGCGGCGGCCTCGCGTGTGGCCGGGCAGGTCACGGGCGGCAGGGCCACACACTTGGGCATGGTG
>DATNLV010000137.1:0-3956 GCA_035602665.1 Bryobacteraceae bacterium
TGCTTCCGCTTCGCCATGCCCTTGCTCGTGATATTCTTTTTCATACCGGTTCCTTCCTTTGCACCTCATCGAGTGCGTCTAACGGGAGCTTAACGCATCCCGCCGGGAGGAACCGGCCTTCTCATACCATCTCGGTAAGGCAACGTGCATGGTCCGCTCCGCTGAAGACGCGGGGAACAACAGGCGAACCTCGGCCGGCTCCACCGGTCGCGTCTTCATCGCTATGGGCGGCCCGCAGGGCCATGGGGACTGCTCGGCCCTACCAGATGCGGCACACCTTCGGCCAAACCATCGGCTGCCCGGCCTTGCAGGCGAAGGCTTTCGAGAACTCCGGCATGTTCGACACCACGCCGTTGATGCGGTATTCGAGCGGCGAGTGCGGGTCCGTCACCGCGTGCACGCGCTTGCTTTCGGGGCGCTCGTCTCCGCAGGCCCACTGCGCCATGCCGATGAAGAACCGCTGGTCGGGCGTGAATCCGTCGGCGGGCCCGAGGGACTGCCCCTTCGTCGCGTTCTTCCAGGCGATGTAGGCCAGCAGCGTGCCGCCCAGGTCGGCCACGTCCTCGCCCAGCGTCAGCTTGGAGTTGATCTTGATGTTGTCGATCACGGTGTACTGCGCGTATTGATCCACCACGCAGGCGGCGCGCTCCTTGAAGGCCGCGGCGTCCTTCTCCGTCCACCAGTCCTTCAGATTCCCGCTCGCGTCGAACTGGCGGCCTTCGTCGTCGAAGCCGTGCGTCAACTCATGCCCGATGGTGGCGCCGGTGTTTCCGTAGTTGGGCGCGTCGTCCAGCTTGAAATCGAACAGCGGCGGCTGCAGCACGCCCGCCGGGAAATTGATGTCGTTCATCTGCGAGTTGTAGTAGGCGTTGACGGTCGGCGGCGTCATGCCCCACTCCGTGTGGTCCACCGGCTTGCCGATCTTGGCCAGGTCGCGGTGCATCTCGAAAGTCGCCGCGCGGCCCACGTCGCCGGCGAAATCGTCCCGTGCGATCTCGACGGAGCCGTAGTCGCGCCACTTGTCCGGATACCCGATCTTGTTCACCAGGGTGACGAGCTTCAACAGCGCCTGCACCTTCGTCTCCGGGCCCATCCACGGCAGATCCCTGATCTCGTTTCCCATGGCCACTTCGATCTGGCGCGCCATGTCCAGCGTCTTGGCCTTCACGTCCGGGCCGAAGGTCCTGGCGACGAAGGCCTGCCCGAGCGCCTCGCCCAGATCGCGGTCCACGTAGCGCACGCAGCGTTTCCAGCGCGGCTGCAGCTGGTCGACTCCGCGCAGAGTCTTGCTGAAGAAGTCGAAATTCTCATCGACGAACTTGGAGGAGAGATACGGCGCCTTGGAGTGCACCAGGTGCCAGCGCAGGTAGGTCTTCCAGTTGGCCGGGTCCTGCGACTTCAGTTGCCGCTCCAGTTCCTTGAAGAACGCGGGTTCGGTCACGTTCGCGATCGCGACGCCGGAGAGGCCGGTCCTGGCCAGGTACGCATTCCAGTCGAAGGTGGGCGCCAGCGCCTTCACCTCTTCGAGCGACATCTTGTGGAACAGGTTGTGCGGATCGCGCTGTTCCACGCGGGTGAGAGACGCCTTGGCGAGCGCGGTCTCGACGGCCATCACGGTTGCGGCCTCCGCCGCCGAGGCCTTCAGGTCGTCGCCCAGCAGTGCGAACATGCGGCCCACGTGGGCCACGTACTTCTCGCGGATCTCCTTCATCTTCGGATCGTCCTGCACGTAGTAGTCGCGATCCGGAAGGCCGAGCCCGCCGGCGACGGCGAAGGCGATCACGCTCTCGGAATCCGCGAAGTCCTGGTTCGATCCGAAACCGAACAGGGTCTCGGTGCCCTGCAGTTGCTCGGTCGCCACCACGGTCGCCAGCTCGTGGATGGAGGTCAAATCGGCGATGGCATCCAGATCGGCCTGAAGCGGCGCCGCCGCGGCCTTCCCGATGGCCTCTTCGTCCATGCAGGCGTGGAAGTAGTCCCCGATTTTCTGCTCGACGGCGCTGCGGCCCTCGGTCTTCTTAGCGGCCTCGTCGAGGATGCCCCACAGGAACTGCTCGTTGTCGTGAGCAAGCTTCGCGTAGACGTCCCAGCTTGCCTCATCGGGCGGGATCGGGTTCTTCTTGATCCAACCGCCGCAGGAGTAGCGGAAAAAGTCCGTGCAGGGATCGACGGAGCGGTCCATGGAAGTCGTGTCCAGGCTCGGAGAGTACGGGAGCCGGGAAAGGGGCGCGGGCGTCTGCTGCGCCAGCATGATCGACGCAAAGCCAAGAGCAATCAGGGTTTTCATAAGATTAAATTCGGTTAAATTCGGGACAGTATACTCATTCACCGATTTCCGGACGACCGCCCAAGGTATTGAAAACACGTTGGAGCGGCCCCAGCTTGGCCCCAGTTTACCAGCTTTCATTAAATTGGTGAATGAGTATACTGTCCCGGGTTTTTTTGAGCTGTTCGAGGATGGCGCGGCCGGCCGCTTCATCGAGCGCCTGGATGGCGTCCGACAGGACCTCGACCGGCTTGCCGGTCTTCGCGAGGCCGATCACCGCGTTGCGCACGCAGTACTCCGTCACCACGCCGTAGACCACCCAACGGTCCGCGTTCAGCCGCTCCAGAATCGCCGCCGCGTTGCCGCCCGCGAACATATCGATCCACTGCTTCTCGACGATGATCTGCTGGGCGCCGTCGATGTCGAAGTCCCTCGCGGTCGAACTCACCACCACGCGCTTTTCGAGCAGCGTGCCGCATGGCTTCTGCTGCCCGGCCGTCCCGACGACGCAGTGCGGCGGCCAGGCGCTGAACTCCGGATCGTTCTCCGCATGGGCGTCCACGGTCGAAACCACCGGGATTCCGTGCGCTGCCGCGTAGCGGTTCACCTCGGCCAGCCTTGGGAGCAGCCGCTCCGCCCCGGGAACATACAGCGCCCCGGCGGGAACCAGAAAATCGATCTGCGTATCCACGTCGACGAAAACGGTTTTCATGCGTGCGTCGCCTCCACGGTGCTGCGGACCTGCTCGAGCAGCGCCAGCAACGCGCGGCTGTACACCACCCGGTGGGGCCTGCCCACGCTCGCCAGCGATTGCGCCGTATGCGCGCGCGCGGCCGTGGCGTCCGGCAGCGGGCCGATCAGGCGACCGCCAGCCATCACGGGAGAGAGCAGCGGCTCGCCCTCCACGCGCTCGCCGGCCAGCGCGACCACGTCGTGCTCCGCGCGGCGGAAGATCTGCTTGGCGCCCGGCAGCGTCGGCTTGTCCTCGCTGAACTTGGCGGTGTAGCGCGTGACGCCTTTGTCCTCGATCTCCACCATCTTGTAAATGGCGCTCAGCGCCGGAGCGTCCGCCGACGTCGCCAGCTCCGTGCCCACGCCGAAGGCGTCAATGGGCGCGCCCGCCTCAACCAGCGCCGCGATCTTGTACTCGTTCAGGTCCCCGCTGGCCATGATCTTCGCGTCGCTGAGTTCCGCGCCGTCAAGGATGCGCCGCACTTCCCGTGCCAGGGAACCAAGGTCGCCGCTGTCTAGCCGCACGCCCCACAACGGCCGCCCGAGCGACGCCGCCTTGCGCGCGCCCTCCAGCGTGTCGTAGGTGTCGATGAGGTAGATCGTCCCCGCCCCGAGCAGTTTCTGAAGCGCGCGCTGCGCCTCGAGTTCGTCCGGAAACGCCAGCACCCAGGAATGCGCGGCCGTGCCGTAGACCGGAACGCCATAGCGGAATCCGGTCAGCACGTTGCTCGTGCCCAGGCAGCCGCCGACGTATGCGGCGCGCCCCGCCAGCACGCCCGCCTCCGGCGACTGCGCCCGCCGCGTGCCGAACTCCACCACCCCGCGCCCCGCCGCCGCTTGCACGATGCGCGCCGCTTTGGTCGCGATCAGCGTCTGAAAGCTGATCATCGAGAGCAGGTAGGTCTCGGCGATCTGCGCCTGCCACAGCGGCCCGCGGACCGTCATCACAGGCTCCCCC
>DATNLV010000141.1:0-7333 GCA_035602665.1 Bryobacteraceae bacterium
CACCATCGCCGGTTTGCTGATGCTTGAAGACGGCAGAATTCGATCGGTGCTGGCGCGGGCCGTGGAGGAGGCTGCAAAGACGGCTGCCCATCTGGGGCCGCCGCCTGCCAAAGACGCCCCCCACCGCGCCGGACACTGACATGGACTTCGAGCTATCCACCACGAGCGAGCTGATCGAACTGGAAGACCGCTGGAACGCGCACAACTACTATCCGCTGGATGTGGTCGTCGAGCGCGCTTCGGGCGCCTGGGTCTACGGCACGGACGGCCGCCGCTACCTGGATTGCCTCAGCGCGTACTCGGCCTTGAACCAGGGGCACTGCCATCCGCGGATCGTTCAGGCGTTGCAGGACCAGGCGGCGCGCGTCACGCTGACCTCGCGGGCTTTCCGCAACGATCAGCTGCCGCGCTTCGCGCAGGAGTTGGCGCAGCTCTGCGGAATGGAAATGGTCCTGCCGATGAACACCGGCGCCGAGGCGGTGGAGACATCCATCAAAGCGGTCCGCCGGTGGGGATATTCGTCGAAGGGCATTCCGCGGGATGGCGCGGAGATCATCGTCTGCGAGAACAATTTCCACGGGCGCACCACCACCATCACGGGCTTTTCGTCCGAGCCTTACTACCGCGATGGGTTCGGCCCTTTCACTCCCGGCTTCGTCATGGTGCCGTTCGGAGATGCCGAGGCGCTGCGGCGCGCCATCACTCCGAACACCTGCGCTTTTCTATTCGAGCCGATTCAGTGCGAGGCCGGCATCCTGATCCCGGCCGATGGGTATCTGAAGGCCGTCGCCGCGATCTGCCGCGAGGCCCGCGTTCTGATGGTGGCCGATGAGATCCAGACCGGTTTGGGAAGGACTGGCCGCTTCCTGGCGTGCGACCACGAGGGCGTCAAGCCCGATGTCCTGGTCCTCGGCAAGGCGCTTTCGGGCGGCATGTACCCGGTGTCGGCGGTGGTTTCGAGCGCGGAGATTCTGGGCGTCTTCCGGCCCGGCAGCCACGGCAGCACGTACGGCGGCAATCCGCTGGCCTGCGCGGTGGCGCGCGCGGCGCTGCGCGTGGTGGTGGAAGAACGCCTGGCGGAGCGTTCGGCCGAGCTGGGCGCCTGGCTGATGGAGGAACTGGCGGGCATCGACCACTCGCACATCCGCGAGATTCGCGGCCGCGGGCTGCTGGTTGGCATCGAGCTCTCGGTCCCGGCGCGCGCGTATTGCGAGCGGCTGAAAGACCTGGGCGTCCTCTGCAAAGAGACGCACGAGTTCGTGATCCGCCTGGCGCCGCCGCTGGTGATCTCGCGAGACGATCTGGCCTGGATGGTGGCTCAACTCCGCGCGGCTTTCGCGGAGTATTGACATAAGCATCGCCGGACGTTAAGTTTGTGTTGCGAGCGCACTCTCATGGCGGAAGAAACCTATAGTCTCCAGCGGCTGCTTGTTTTGCGCAAGATTACTCGCGCAGTCTCGGACACCCTGCGCGGACAGATCCGCGATACCCTGGGTACACTGAATTCCCTGCTGAGGCCACGCGCCGCCTTCGGAGATCCGGGCCACGGTACGGGGACCGAGCGCGCGTTCAACGACCTGGTGAGCTTGTATCAGACCATCGCGGCGGCCAAACCGTTCCTGCTGACTCAGGAGATCTCACGGCCGGTGGAGATAGCCAGCACTACCCTGGAGCTGTTGCCCGTGGAGTACAGCTATGAGGCCGGGGGAAAGACCGTGGTAGTAACATCGCCCCTCAGATGGGTAGTTACCTACAGTGGTTTCTCGCCCACGCGGTTGAAAGAGCTGCTCGGCTCGAGAACTCCGCCGGAGAGGGAGCTCTTTCAGTTCGCCGTGCAATACGCAGCCGTCAGCATCCTGTTCGGCCCGCGCGGGGGCGTTCCGAAGATCCTGGAGGCGCTGCGCTTTCCGCTGACGGTCGGCAAGCTCCCGGAATTCGGAGAGCTTCCCGTCACCACGGTCTCGGCGCCGATTTCAACGGTGCTGCCTCCGGACAGCGTCGTTGTGGAGAGCACCGAGTTTTCGGGGAAGGACGTGTTCGAGGAGATCGTCAGCCTCGATGAGATCCCCAGGCTTCGCGACCCGTTGAAGGAGCAGCTTTGCGAAATTCTGCAGTCCTTCGGCGAGCAACTGCCAGCCGCGTGAGATGGATCGACTCCGCGCGGCTTTCGCGGAGTAATGCTTGCGGGTCATCTCAGCGGAAAAGTCGCCCCAGCCGGAGCTTCGGCGCTATACTGGCCACGAACGGGGACCCGGGGCGCATGACCAAGACCGGAGGCGGTCTCACAATCCGCAAAGAGCAGTTCGAGGCGTTGCAGGGCCAAGCCCGCCTCAACTTCGAAAGCGAGTTGAAGGTGCATCTTACGGAGTTTGCGCCCCAGCTTTCGGCGGCGGCGGGCGAAGCGAACGTCCGCAAGTTCGTCTCCGCGGGTCTGGAGCGGGCTGAGACCCACGGCTTCGCCAGGCGCGGACCAAAGAAACTCTACATCGACCTGATGGCCTCGCTGGGATGGTCCTTCGACTCCGATCCACTCTATCCATGGGCGGCCGCTGTCCTGGCGAAACCGGACGAGGACGAGATGGCGCGCAGTGGACGGCTCTACAATTCGGCTATGGAATACCTGGATGGCGTGGCCGGCCCGGATTCGAGTTTTGCCATCGAGGCCCTCGAGCGAGGGTCGAAGGCGACGTCCTCCGATTTCCTCGGGGCGAACGCGACGGCCGACTCGATCCTGCGCGAGTTCCAGGCCATTTACCCACAAAAATACGACGCCGCCGGACCCGCGGCGATGCGGACCATGCTGCAAGGCGCGGCCGCGGAGGCCAAGCGCCTGAAGATCGCCACCAGGGAAGGGGCCGTCCTGCTGGCCTCCCTGATGTTCGCATTCGGCCATGGCGTGACGAGCGACCCTCTCTATCCTTGGGTGCTGTCCACTCTGGAGAATGGAACCGAGGCCGACGCGCCCCAACGAATCGAGAAGCTGACCGCCCGGACCAAGGCTTATATGGCCGCCGCGGCAGCCAACCTCACAAGGCCCTCCTCCCATGCCAGGTAGCAAACCCGCCGATCCAGCCCAGGACCCCAATTACGAATCGGCGGTCCACACCTGCCCGCTCACGTACAAAAAGTCGTCCCACGGCGGCAGCACGCGCATCGCCGTCGACGACAAGAGCAAGACCATCTACATCGAGTCCTGCATGGAGTTCAGCGGCTCCGGTGCGACGCCGGAGTACGCCAAGGCGGCCAAAAAGCAGATCGAAGAGACCTGGAGCGGCGACACCATGCGGAACGGCCAGAAGTACAAGGTGATCACCAAGGTCAACGCCAAGGTCAACACAACCGGCACGCCCACGCCGGGCTGCGACCCGATCATCGTCGACAGCGGCACCAATCGCATGGACCAATCGTTGTGGGGCGATGGTCCTGGCCACCAGACTCCCGCGGCCGCCAATGACGCCGCCCGCCCCCGCAGGATCGCCCACGAGTACGGGCATACGCTGGGGCTCGATGATGGCTACCAGGACGACGCGGACGGGAACTCGGTGAAGAAGGATCCCTCGAAGACGAACGACATCATGTCGGAGACGTGGCCGGACGAGAACGGCACGCTCCCGCATCCGCACCAGGATCAGTACGATGAAGTATTGAAGAGCCATGGGTGGTAACAGGCGCGTCATCCTGGGCGCCATTCTGTTCGGCCTGGCGCTCGTGACCGAGAAAGGAACTCCAGTGGCGGAAGCAGCAAAGAAGATCCTACCGAAAGCGGAAATCGACGGCCTGGCCGCGGCCCTCCGGCAAGATCCGGGGAGGTTCTTCGCACAGCCCGTCTCGTTTAATTGGTGGCTGCGAGGTGGCGAGCCCGGGTCGGGATCCGATTCCCTGAAGTTCTCGAGCGACGGCGGCGGCATCCACGCCGTTTACATCCGGGCGCGGTTCAATGCGGATTATAAGCCGCCCATGCTGTCGGAGCAGTTCGCCGGCGACCTCAACGTGAAACAGGCCACCGGCATCCTCGGTCCGGTGCTCGACAGTCCACTCTTCCGCGAGGAACTGCCTCAAGAGCAGAAGCCGCGCATTGCGGACCTCCAGAAAGAGACCTGGGAGTTCGCGAGAGGAGCGGTGGCCCTCGAGAAGACGCTGCACGAGCCTTTCCCGGAGCAACTCGCCTCCGGCCGCGCGGCTTGCCGGGAAGCGATCGAGTACCTTACCAAGACCGGCCAACGAACGGTCCGGCAGCCGAAGCCACCGTCACCCTGACACTCACTTCTTCTCGACCAGCGGTTCGGTGGATGTGGCCAGCGCCCCGGCGGCCTGGCGAAGCCGCAACAGCTGGCCGGGATCCTCGCCTTCGAGGACGAAGCTGTCCACTGGACCGAAAATCGCCGCCAGCTCCGAGGCGTTGCAGGTGGGCAGGTAGGAGCGCAGCACACGCGGGTCGTAGAAGCGAAAGTAGAGCGGTTTTCCCGACTCGTCGTGCACGATGAGGAACCTGCGGAAATGCTGCCGCATGGCGTGCAGGTCGGCTTGAGCGCAGGCGAAGATGCCCCAGTGCTTGCCCCACCCCTGTGTCAGGACCCACTCGGTGAATTCGGCCTTGCGCTCCAGCCGGACCAGGTAGGGCGCCACCTCCGCCATATCCGGCTCCAGGTCGCCCCGGTACAGGCACTCGTGCTCCGGCCTCGCCTGATGGAGCTTGAGGCGCAATCCGGGCACGGAGGCCCCGTCGAGGACGGCGAAGACGCCGAACCCGCCGGCAAACAGAAACTCTTTCACCTGATCGCTGATGCTCGCCATGCTGGTTTGCCTGGCCTCACGGGCCAGGTCGCTCCTAGCCTCAAGTGTCGCAGAAGGGTGCCCCGGACTCCGCCGCCTGTTTGAGCACGATCGCCTGCGCGCTGTAGGAAACCGGAGTGGGCGGTGGCGGAGGGGGCGGTGGCGCCGCAGCCTGACCCGGATTCGCCGTGTCGGCCTCCTTGGGCTCCGTGGGCGTGGTCGGCGAGCAGCCCGAACCCGACCCCGCCGAGCCGCCGCTGTTGATCATCACCATCGTTCCGCTGATCGCCACGCCGCTGGAGTTGATGTTGATGAAATTGCCGCCTACTTTCAGCGTCAGACTCGTACCGGACTCGAGCACCAGGTTCGAGCCGGCTTTCAGGTAAATCTCGGTGCCCGCGTCCACCGCGTAGTTCTGGCCGACCTTGATCTGCACGTTCTGTCCGGCCTTGAGCGACACGGTACCGTCAACTTTCTCGTTCTGGTCGCCGGTCACGTGCAGATGCTTGTCCTGTTTGGCCGCCTCGAACTGATCTTTCGTCACGATCAGATGGCTCTCGCCGCCGATGGTTTCGAACCGGTCGGCCTTGACCCGGACATCGAGGTTTCTCTCGCCGTGGATGAAGACCTGTTCGCTGCCTTTCAGGTCCTCTATCCGGATCTCGTTGAAGCCGCCGCCGCCTTTCGACGAGTAGGACTTGTACGTGCTCTTCGTCATCTCGGCGGGCAGCGCGTACGGCGGCATCTGGACGGCGTTGTAGACGCTGCCGGTGATCAGCGGCCGGTCGGGATCGCCCTCCAGGAAGCTCACCACCACCTCCTGGTTGATGCGCGGAGTCCACACGCCTCCCCAACCTTTGCCCGCCACGGGCTCCGCCACGCGGATCCAGCAGGAGCTGGACTGATTGAGCTTGCCAAGGCGGTCCCAATGGAACTGCACCTTCACGCGCCCGTACTTGTCGACGTAAATCTCCTCGCCCGACGGGCCGACCACCACCGCCGTCTGCGTGCCGTGAATCAGCGGCTTGGGAGCGTTGCGCGGGGGCCGGAACGGCACCGTGGCCTTGATCGCCGTGAACGTGTTCTTGTATGTGGAGTCCGTGATGCTGCCCTGGCCCGAATAGAAGCCGCCTTCCTCGCCATGGTGCGATACGTGGGTCAGCACATACGTGGTGTTCTGGTCCGGGCGCTCGTAGCCGTCAAGATCGAACTTAAAGCCCGACAGCAGGGTGCGGCAATCGCTCTCGCCGTAGAACACCGCGTGGACCGCCTCCTGTTCCTCGATGCGGAGTTTGGCCAGGGTGTCGCCCTCGCCATGGTTCAAGTAAATGCCGGGATAATCGTAGAGCTCAAAACGCTGGTTGCCACCCTGATTGATGGTGCTCACCACCTCCGCGTTGAGCCGCGTGGCCGGAGTCTCGAAATTGTAATCGCAGACCGCGTACTTTCCCGCCCGCATCTCCTGTTCCTGCTTCCAGGCATACACCACGTCTTCTGCGCGCCGCATCTCGAGCATGGCGCTGCGGTCGAACATCACGTGCGACTGGTCCGGACAGGGCTGATGCACAGAGGGCACGTCGCCCAAAATCAGCGTGTGCTCCCCGTTCCGATGCTCGAAGAAGTAATAAATGCCCTCCTGTTCCAGGAGCCGGGACACGAAGTTGAACGCAGTCTCGCGGTACTGAACGCAATACTCCCATACGGGGTAGGTTTTCTGGGTGCGATCCTGAAAGTCCGTAAACTTCAGATCCGTGAAGACCTTCTTCACGATATCCAGCACGTTCATGTCCTGGAAGATTTTGCAGTCGGCGGTCCGGGTCAGAAACCACAGCCACGGCACCACCTCAGCCTGATAGTGATACAGGCGTTCCTCGCCCGGCAGCTGAACGAACCGGCTCACGTACCCGTTGAAGTAGCGCGCGTTGTCGGTGACGGCCAGGCGCACGGAGAAGGTCAGGTTCTTCCCGATGATGTCATCGAAGCTGATGCCGGGGTCCTCCGACAGCAGGTCCAGATGGAAATGGAACAGCTCCGAAATGCCGTCCTCGCCGCTGAAAGAGCGCAGCAGGAACTTGTCCTGGCCGAGCGACGTCAGGAGGTTCAGAAAGCGTTTCTCTTCCGTCCACTCGGACATGTCAACCTCCAATGATCACGGTCGGGCAGCCCATTGAGATGCTGTTCGGGGGGCCGACCGCTTCGAGGATCGTGTCTCCCTGCCGCGCCGCGGGCAGGTTGTCGATCATGACCGTCGCCGAACCTGTGATCACCACTCCCGGCCCGTGCGGCGGAACCGGCAGCGGCGTGGTGCAGGCGTGAATATCCGCCCCGGCGCTGGCGCTCGAGATCATGCTCGACATCGATGCCAGCATCGAGGCCTTGGTGGCCTGCTCGGCCGCGTACGCCGCCGGCGCACCCGGAGTGCCGGCCGCGGCGGCGGTGGCAGCCTCCGCGGTCTGGATCGCGGTCTGCGCTACCTGCTGGGCCGCCTGGAGCGCCGCCACCGCCGCCAGCGGGATCCCACGCCAGGCCGGCAGCATCCCGATATGGCAAGTCAGGCTTC
>DATNLV010000148.1:0-18096 GCA_035602665.1 Bryobacteraceae bacterium
GGTTGCTGTCTTCTCCGGGTTGACGGATGCGGAGTTGCAGTTTCTGGCCGAGCGGGCGGTGCCGCGGCAGTTCGCTCCCGGAGAAGTAGTTTTCGTCGAGGACCAGCCGTGCGCGGGGCTGTATGTCGTGGCGCGCGGGAATATACGCATCTTCAAGAGCTCGTCCAGCGGTCGCGAGCAGGTGCTCAGCATCGATGGTCCGGGAAGCTCGGTCGCCGAAGTGCCGGTGTTCGATGGCGGCAACTACCCGGCCTCGGGCGCCGCGGTGGACCACGCCACGCTGCTCTTTGTTGGGAAGCAGGATTTCCAGGCGCTTTGCCTGGCGCACCCCGAGGTCGCGCTCAAGGTGCTGCGCGTGGTGGGCGCGCGGCTGCGGCGGCTGGTGGGAATTATCGAAGAGCTTTCGTTCACCACCGTGCGCCAGCGGCTGGCGGTCTTTCTACTGCGCCTCGCACAGCGCGAGGGGACGGCGTCGGCCGACGGCGTTCGGTTCCAACTGCCGGGCAGCAACCAGGAACTGGCGGCGCAACTGGGGACCGTCCGCGAGCTGGTTTCGCGCAATCTTTCGCGGTTGCAGGCGGAAGGCCTGGTCAAACTGGACGGGCGCCGCGCGGTGATCCCCGATCTGAAGGCCTTCGAAGCCGAAGTGGACCTCGCAGAATAGTCCCGCTGGCTGTGACAAAAGTCATAGGCGCGGCAGGCCCTCCCGAAGTACGCTCGATTATCGAGGAGAAAACGATGAGTGTTACGACTGAAAAAACGGTAGGCGAACTGGCGCTGGAGATCCCGGGCGCGACCCGCGTGTTTGAAAAGCTGGGGATCGACTATTGCTGCGGTGGTGGCCAGACTCTCGAGCAGGCGTGCCAGGCGGCACATCTTCCCATCAACCAGGCGGCGGACGCACTGGCGGAGGCGAAGCGCGTGGCGTCCACCCCGACGCCAGCCCGCAACTGGCAGGCCGAGCCTCTCTCCGAGCTGCTGGCGCACATACAGAGCACGCACCACGCCTACACGCGCGAGGAGCTCGCCCGCCTGGGCCCGCTGTTCGATAAGGTGTGCGCGGTGCACGGCGAGAATCACTCCGAACTGCTTCGCCTGCGCGAGATCTTCAACGGCCTCGCCGGCGAGCTCACCACGCACCTGATGAAGGAGGAGATGGTCCTGTTCCCGTACATCGTTCGCATGGAAGAGGCCGTGGTGGCGAAGGAGCCCGTGCTGCCGCCTCCCTTCGGGAGCGTGCGCAATCCGGTTGCGATGATGATGCACGAGCACGATGGAGCCGGCAGCGCGCTGCGCGACATGCGCGAGATCAGCAATGGATACGCCGCGCCGCTTGATGCCTGTGTCAGCTTCCGGACGCTTTACCAGGCGCTGGCGGCTCTCGAAGCGGACCTGCATCAGCACATTCATCTCGAAAACAACGTTGTTTTCCCGCGGGCGATCGAGATGGAGCGGGCGCACTGAGGGGGCCATGGACTATAAGAAGCTGTGGATCGCTCTGGGGATGGTAATGACCATCTCCTTCGCCGTACTGGGTGGCGTGGGGATCAAGATCCTGAACAGCGCGCCGCCCATTCCGGCGCGGGTCGCGACGGCTGGCGGACGAGTGGTGATCGACGGCTCCGCCATTCAGGACGGGCAAGGCGTCTGGCAATCGATCGGGGGCCAGGAGGTCGGCACGGTCTGGGGACACGGGTCGTACGTGGCGCCCGATTGGTCGGCGGACTGGCTGCACCGCGAGTGCATGTTCATCCTCGAACGCTGGGCCCGGGCGGCGGGCGCCCCGAACTACGGAGCGATGGGCGTGGAACAACGGGCAGCGCTCCAGGCGCGGCTTCAACAGCTGATTCGGACGAATACGTACGACCCGGCGACGCGCACCATCACGCTCGATCCCATTCGCGCGGAAGCGTTCGAGGATCTGGCGCACCACTATGCCGACGTATTTTCGAACGGCCGGAGCGACTACGCCATCCCGCGCGGCGCGATGAGCGATCCGGCCAAGCTGCGCGAGATGAGCGCGTTCTTCTGGTGGACGGCGTGGGCGGCATCGACGAATCGGCCCGGGTCGGAGGTCACGTACACACAGAATTGGCCACACGAGCCGTTGATCGCGAACCAGCCGACCAGCGGGACCGTGGTCTGGAGCATTGTGAGTTTCGTGCTGCTGCTGGCGGGCGTGGGCGGCATGGTGTGGTATTTCGCGTCGCAGCCGCGGACGGTTGCCGAAGAACTTCTGCCGGGAAACGACCCGCTGCTGGGGTTCCGGCCGACGCCGTCGCAGCGCGCCACGGTGAAGTACTTCTTTGTCGTGGCGGCGCTGTGGGTGGTGCAAGTCGGCCTGGGCGCCATCGTGGCGCACTACGGCGTCGAAGGGTCTGGGCTGTACGGAATTCCGCTGGACCGCATCCTGCCCTATAGCGTGGCGCGCACGTGGCACTTGCAGCTTGGCCTGTTCTGGATTGCGACGTCGTGGCTCGCGACCGGACTCTATGTCGCGCCGGCGGTCAGCGGCGCGGAGCCGAAGGGCCAGCGGCTGGGCGTTAATCTTCTTTTCGGTGCGCTGATCCTGGTGGTGGTGGGATCGCTGGCCGGGGAGTGGATGAGCATACAGCACAAGCTCGGCAACCTCTGGTTCTGGTTCGGCACGCAGGGTTACGAGTACGTGGACCTGGGGCGGTTCTGGCAGATTCTACTGTTCATCGGCCTGTCGTTCTGGCTGTGGCTGATGTGGCGCGCGCTCAAGCCGGCGATCGCACGACGCGACCAAAACCATTCCCTGCTCCTGATGTTTCTGCTGGCGAGCATCGCCATTCCGCTGTTCTATGCCGCGGGGCTGATGTACGGCCAGCGAAGCAATCTGGTCACCGCCGAGTACTGGCGCTGGTGGGTGGTGCATCTCTGGGTGGAAGGATTCTTCGAAGTGTTTGCCACCGTGGTGATCGCATTTCTGCTGACGCGGCTGAAGCTGCTTTCGGTGGTCACGGCTACGCGAGCCGTCCTGTTTTCAACGGTGGTGTTCCTGTCGGGCGGGATCATCGGCACATTTCATCACCTGTATTTCGCGGGGACGCCCAACGTGGTGCTGGGGCTGGGATCGGTATTCAGCGCGCTGGAAGTGGTTCCGCTGGTGCTGATCGGATTCGAGGCTTGGGAGAACATCCGGCTGGCCCGGTCGCGCGAGCAACACATCTGGGTGGCCGCCTACAAGTGGCCCATCTACTTTTTTGTGGCGGTGGCGTTCTGGAATTTCGTGGGCGCCGGACTGTTCGGCTTCCTCATCAATCCACCCATCGCGCTGTATTACATGCAAGGGCTGAACACGACGCCGGTGCATGCGCACACCGCACTGTTCGGAGTCTACGGCATGCTTGGCCTGGGCCTGATGCTGTTCTGTTTGCGGGCGCTTCGTCCGGGCCGGGCGTGGAAGAACGGCCCGCTCTCGTTCGCGTTCTGGACGATCAATATCGGGCTGGCGCTGATGGTGCTCATCAGCATATTGCCCATCGGCCTGGCGCAGACATGGGCCTCGGTGCAGTACGGGACCTGGTATGCGCGCTCGGCCGAGTTTCTGCACAGCGGGCACCTGAACCAACTGCGCTGGATGAGGATGATCGGCGACAGCATCTTCGCCGTGGGCGCGCTGGTGCTGGGATGGTTCGTCCTGGGCCTGGTGACCGGCCACTCGTATAGCGAGACCGGTACCGTTGCCGAAGGCGAATGGGAAGTGCGCGAAGTCGAGGCGCCGCGCGGTTAGGGACGCCGATGGCCTGTACTGCCACACCTCCGAACAAGATGCGCCAGAAGCTGGTGAAGCGCGCCGCCAAGGACCGTTCGCAAACGCTGCGACGGGCGTTCCAGCTTGCCTTCCTGGCGCTGAATGTCTGGATCGGCGTGGAGTTCTATCTCTTCGTGCGGTATTGCGAGACCGGCGGCCGTTCCATGTACGCCGTGCGTCCGCCGGGTGTCGAAGGGTGGCTGCCGATCGCGTCGCTGATGAACCTGAAGGTGCTGGTGATGACCAGCGGTGTGCCTGCGGTTCACCCTGCCGGGATGTTCCTGCTGATCGCTTTTCTGGGCGCCTCGTGGATTTTTCGCAAGAGCTTCTGCGGGTGGCTGTGTCCGGTGGGAACCGTCTCCGAGTATTTGTGGCGCCTGGGCCGCCGCACTTTCGGCCGCAATTTCCGGGTGCCGCGCCGCGCGGACATCGGCCTGCGCAGTCTGAAATACATACTGTTGGGGCTGTTCCTCTACGCGGTCGGCTCGATGCCGGTCCCCGCGATTCGCGCCTTTCTCGACGGACCATACGGGCTGGTGGATGACGTCAAGATGCTGAACTTCTTCCGCTTCCTGGGGGTGACGGGCGGGATTGTCATTGCCTTGCTGGCGATCGCTTCGGTGTTCATCCAGAACTTCTGGTGCCGCTATCTTTGCCCGTACGGAGCGCTGATGGGATTCGCCGCGCTGGCCAGCCCGTTGCACATACGCCGCAACCCCAGCCTGTGCATCGATTGCGCAAAGTGCGCCAAAGCCTGCCCGTCCGCGCTGCCCGTGGACCGGCTGATCACGATCCGTTCCGCGGAATGCACGGGCTGCCTGGAGTGCGTTTCCGTTTGTCCCGCAGAGAGCGCCTTGTGCTTCGCGGCTCCGCGCGCCAGCCGAGTGCCGGCGTGGGCTGTGGCCGCCGGAGTCGCGGCGCTGTTTCTCGGGATCTGCGGATACGCCCGCGTCAGTGGTCATTGGCACACGAATCTGCCCGCAAGAGCGTACTTCGAGTTGATCCCGCACGCCAACGAGTTCACGCATCCCTGATCGCGACAGCCGGAGAGCGTCTGGGGAAGGCCTGCTGGTCGCACTTGAACAGCTCAGGCCAGCGTGGGTGGGAACGGAAATGCCGAGCCGACCGGGATGACCCCTCTGCAGGTTTCTCCGGGCGGGTCTGGAGACCCGCTGCAGGACTGGAGTCCTGCCCCACTCTCACTGCAGCGCGACGGCGGCCTCGGCGGTGAGCAGCAGGAAGGTGAAAGTCTCCTGCAGGTACAGGCGAACAACCTCGTCGGTGTGGCTCGAATAGCCGATGGAGAAGTCCTGGCCGATCCGCAAGTCGAAGTCGCCGCCACGGGTGGTCAGCACGAAAGCGCCGGCAATGGCGGGCGCCCAGACGATCTTGTCGTCAACGAGACGCTTGACGTGCTCCAGCACGGGGTATCCATGGTCGCTGGTCTCGGCAAGCGCGGTGTAGGCGTCGGCGCCGAGCAGCACCGCGTAGGGGCCGTTGACGCCGACCATGCGCAGCTGGCTCAAGGCTTGGGCAATGGCCTGGGGGTACTCGCGCACGTCAGCGGGAAGCGCCATCGCCGGATTGCTGGTCCCCTGGCGGATGCCAGCGATGCCGGCAGCGGCATAGCCGTCGAACACGGCGCCGTCTTCGGCAAAGGCGATCTGGCGCGCGGCCTCCTTCGCCGGCTGCCAATCCGAATCGTTGGCGCCACGCTCGACATCGTCGATCGTCTGCCGATCGAGCTCGAACGGCACGCGCAACTCGACCAGGGCCTTCGCCTCCCGCTGGCTGGCGATGACGCCGTCCCTGGGAGCCGCGATCGTTTGCAGGTGGCCGGTGCCGATGGCGGAGAGGGCGGGGCCCTCCGGTCCGTGGACGTCGACGACGTGCCTTGCCGCGAGGTAGCGCTTGAGCGTGCGCGACGTTTCCTCTTCGATCTGAGCCCAGGCCGCATCAGAAACAGGGGCAAGCTCACGATGCAGATTATTCATGTGAGACGTCTCCTTTGAGGGACCCGATGTGAAGCGAGCCATCGTTCCCGGAATGGCCAGCCGGACGGGGTTCGACCGGCGGGGCCGGGGGCGCGGCCGGCGGCGGGTCTTCGGTCACGTTCTCCAGAAATGTCGCCGACGGCACGAAGAACAGGTTGCCGGTGACGGCCCGGCTGAAGTCGAGCAGCCGGTCGTAGTTGCCAGGCGGCCGGCCGATGAACATGTTCTCGAGCATCTGCTCGATGGTGCGGGGCGAGCGGCTGTATCCAATGAAATAGGTACCAAATTCACCGTATCCGGGCCGGCCGAAGGGCATGTTGTCGCGGAGGATCTTGATCTCTTTTCCGTCCTCAACGATGGTGGTGAGCGCGTTGTGCGCCGAGGTTGGCTTCACGGAATCGTCCAACTCGATGTCGGAGAGCTTGGTGCGACCGATGATTCGTTCCTGCGCCTCCGTGGAGAGGGCATTCCATCCGGCCAGGTCGTGAAGGTACTTCTGCACGATGACGTAACTGCCGGCGGCGAACGCGGCGTCCTCTTCGCCAATGAGCACGGCATCGGTGGCCGCGCCGCCCGTGGGATTCTCGGTGCCATCGACAAAGCCGAAGAGATCGCGTTCGTCGAAGTAACGGAATCCCTGCACCTCATCCACGGGCGAAACGGCATTCCCGAGGCGTGCCATGATTTGCGTCGCCAGCTCGAAGCACAAATCCATGCGCCTGGCGCGAATGTGGAACAGAAAGTCGCCGGGAGTTGAGACCGCGTGGCGCGCCGCGCTCGAAATCTCACGGAACGGATGCAACTCCGCCGGCCGGGGCGGCCCAAAGAGGCTGTCCCAGGCGTCGGGCCCGAAGCCCAGAACGCAAGAGAGGCCCGCTTCAATATCGCGGAATCCAACGGCGCGCAGGAGCGCGGCGAAGTCCCCGCAGAGCGCCCGGACGGTGGTGCAACTGTCGGGGCCCGGGTTCAGTGTCACGACCAGGAAAATGGCGGCGCGGGTGATTGGCGCGGCCACCGGCTGCGGGACTGCGCGCATGCCGCCCGCCGCTTCGGGCCCACTAATTGACTCGGACTGCCCCCCCATGCTGACAATCGTACCGCAAGAAACTGGCTGGCATTCGCCGGTAGCAGTAGGCCGCCGGCGCCTCGTCGGCAGTCCCGCCAGAATTCACTTTCGCGACATCTGACGTTCATCGTCCTGTAACGATTCGCTGCCACAGTAGCGAAGCAGGGGGCTGCGCGAATCCGCGCGGGGCGCTGGGCTTTTGTCAGGCGAAAGGACTGCTGGTATGAACATCCTCCGGAGGAGTCGGATTGCACTGCTCGCGCTGGCGGCGGCCGGCCTGGTCGCATGCGGCGGGGGCAAAGAAGCGGAATCGGTCAAGCTGCAGGGCGCGGGAGCGAGTTTCCCCGCGCCACTCTACATGAAGTGGTTCAAGGCGTATAGCGGCGCGCACCCCAACGTGCAAGTCGATTACCAATCGGTTGGCAGTGGAAGCGGCATCAAGAGCGTGATTGACAAGACGGTCGATTTCGGCGCGAGCGACGCCGCCATGAAGCCCGACGACATCGCCAGGGTGGACGTTGGCGTGCAGTTGCTGCCCATGACCGCGGGCGCCATTGTCCTCACCTACAACCTCAAGGGCGTGCCCGAGTTGAAGCTCTCGCGGGCGGCGTATTCGGGCATCTTCCTGGGCAAGGTCAAGAAATGGAATGACCCGCTGATCAAGCAGGCGAATCCAGGGGCCAGCCTTCCCGATGCGCCGATCAACGTGGTCGTGCGCGCCGACGGCAGCGGCACCACCTTCGTGTTCACCAAGCACCTGAGCGCCATCAGCCCCGAATTCGCAAAGAGCCCGGGCGTGAACACGCTGCCCAACTGGGGGGTGGGGACGAAGTCGAAAGGCAACGAAGGCGTTACGGCGAGCGTCATGACCACGCCCGGCGCGATCGGGTACATCGAGTATGGATACGCCATCAGCCAGAAGCTGCCGATGGCGGTGCTCGAGAACAAGTCGGGTGCTTACGTGGCGGCCTCGATCGCCTCCGGCCAGGCGGGCCTGGCTTCGGCCCAGCTGCCCGACGACCTGATTGTCTGGGCGTCCGATCCCGATGCCAAGGACGCGTATCCCATCGTGACTTACACGTGGCTGCTCTGCTACCGGCAGTATCAGGACAAGAAGAAATTCGAAGTCCTGCAAGATTTGTTGAAGTATTGCCTCAGCGACGGGCAGAAGGATTCCGAGGCCTTGGGCTACATCCCGCTTCCCGCATCGGTGGCCCAGAAAGTCAGCGCCGCGGTGGGGAACATCAAGCTCGCGCCCAATGCGAGCTAGGGAACGAGGACGATGACGCACGAGCCTATTTCACAACCGCCGTCGCGGTCCCAGCAGGTCGGCGATTCGGTGTTTCGCTGGCTCTGCCGGGGATTCGCCTGGCTGGCAGTCCTGCTGGTTTCGTTCATCGTTCTGAGGATTGCGATGGTGGCCGCGCCGGCCGTGCGGCAGTACGGTCTGGGGTTCCTGACCGGTACCACTTGGGATCCGAACCAGGCGCAATTCGGGATCCTGCCCGAGATTTGGGGGACGCTGTTCACGTCGCTGCTGGCGCTGGTGGTCGGGACCCTGTTCGGCGTCGCGGCGGCGGTGTTTCTCAGCGAGGGCTATCTGGGCAAGTTCGTGTTCGGCGTGCTCGCCCTGCTGGGCATCCATCTTCATCCGTTCTGGAGCCGCCTGCCGGACCAGTTGGAGAATCTGCTGAAGAACCTGATCGAGCTGCTGGCCGCGATTCCGAGCGTTGTGTACGGGCTCTGGGGCTTGTTCGTCGTGATCCCGCTGATCCGGCCGGGCTGCAACTGGCTGCACTTGAAGATGGGCTGGATGCCGCTGTTCGGCACGGATCTGAGCGGGCCGGGCGTGCTCCCGGCGGTGCTGGTGCTCTCGATCATGATCCTGCCGACGATCACCGCCATCAGCCGCGATGCTCTGGTGTCGGTTCCCCCGAAGCTGCGCATGGCTGCGTATGGCCTGGGCGCCACGCGGTGGGAAACCATTCTGGCGGTCATCCTGCCGACGGCGGCGCGCGGGATTTTCGGCGGCGTGGTGCTGGCGTTCGGGCGCGCGCTGGGCGAGACCATGGCTCTGGCCATGCTGGTTGGCAACGCAAATCAGATCAGCATCTCTTTGTTCTCGCCGGCGAACACGCTGGCGGCGTTGCTCGCCAACAGTTTTCCCGAAGCTCACCCGACGGAAGTGCGGGTGCTCATGTATGCCGCGCTGGTGTTGCTCGGGATCACGATGGTGGTCAACATGGCCGGCTCGCTCATTCTCCAGCGGGCCTCGGCGGGGATGGAGGGAGGGAAATGACGCCGGTGCTGGAACGCATGGAACCGAATCCGTTCGAGGGCGTCGACTTCGGCAAGCTGGAAAGATCGCTCCAGAAGCCACGCACTCTGTTCAGCCTCCTCATGAGCGCGGTGGTGACGGGAATGACGCTACTGGCGCTGATCCCGCTCTTCTCCGTGGTGTGGATGCTGTTCTGGAGAGGCGGCCGCAAGCTCAGCCTGGCGCTGTTCACACAGTTGCCGCCGGCGCCGCTCGAGCAGGGCGGCGGGTTCGGAAATGCGATCGCGGGGACGCTCATCATGGTGGGCCTGGCGGCTCTGGCGAGCGTGCCGGCCGGCATCCTGACCGCCGTGTTTCTGGCGCAGGCGCGGCCCGAGAATCGCCTGGCCAGCGCCACCCGATTCGCGGCCAAGGTTCTGACCGGCTTTCCATCGATACTCGCGGGCGTGTTCGCATACGGAACCGTGGTGCTGATCACCGGCGGATTCTCCGCGATCGCGGGCGGCCTGGCTCTGGCGATCCTGATGCTGCCCACCGTCACGCTGACCGCCGAGGATGCCTTGCGGATGGTTCCCGAAAAGATGAAAGAGGCGGCCATCGGCATGGGCGCGACTCAGACACAGACGGTGTGGATGGTGCTGCTGCCGACCGCCATGCCGGGGATTCTGACAGGCGTCATGCTCGCGGTGGCGCGCGCGGCCGGCGAAACGGCGCCTCTGCTGTTCACGGCGCTGTTCAGCAACTACTGGCCCACCAGGGGCGCTCACGTGGCCCTGATGCAGCCGACGGCATCGCTGGCGGTCCTGATCTACAACTTCGCGAGCATGCCTTTCGCGAACCAGGTGGAGATGGCATGGGCGGCGGCGCTGGTTCTGGTGCTGCTTGTTCTGGTGGTGAACCTGGCCGGCCAGGCTCTTTCGCGCCGGCAGGTTCAGCAATAGGAGTGTGAGAGATGTCAACGGGTACAGCCGAAGTCAAAGAGCCGCCGGAGAGTCCGGAGGCGGGCGACGGCGTGGTCATCGACTGCAAGATCGACAAGCTGTTCTACGGCAGCTTCAAAGCCGTCCGCGACACCACCATCCCGGTGAAGAAAAACAAAATCACGGCGTTCATCGGGCCGTCCGGCTGCGGCAAAAGCACGGTGCTGCGCTGCCTGAATCGGATGAACGACCTGGTGCGCGGCTTCCGTTTCGAGGGCCACGTGCGCTATCGGGGCAAGGACATCTACCACCCGTCGATCGACCCGGTGGCGGTGCGGCGCTACATCGGCATGGTGTTCCAACAGCCGAATCCCTTCGCGACCAGCATCTATAACAACGTTGCGTTCGGGCTGCGCCTGAACGGCTACAAGGGCGACCGCCATGCGAAGGTGGAAAGCGCGCTGAAGGGCGCGGCGCTGTGGGACGAGGTGAAGGACAAGCTGCACAAGAGCGGGTTATCGCTATCCGGCGGGCAGCAGCAGCGGCTGTGCATCGCGCGCGCGATTGCTACGGAGCCAGAGGTTCTGCTGATGGACGAACCGTGCTCGGCGCTCGACCCCATTGCGACGCGCAAGATCGAAGAGCTGATGACGGAGTTGAAGAGCCGCTATACGATCGCCATCGTCACGCACAACCTGCAACAGGCGCAGCGCGTGGCGGACCAGACGGGTTTTCTTTACGTCGATACTTCCGAAGGCGGGCGGACGGGCTACCTGGTGGAGTTCGGCGAGTCGAAGCAGGTTTTCGAAGCGCCTCAACAGAAGCACACCCAGGAGTACATTAGCGGCGCCTTCAGCTAGGCCTTCGATGGTCCGCTTGCTGACGCGCGCGGTTCGGTGCTGGCACCGGTCGGAGCAGTAGGAGAGTTTGATGCGTCGAGTTGATGTTGCTGTGGTGCTTGCGGCTTCCCTAGTTATGGGGGGCTGCTCTTCTTCGGACCGGGGGACCGTCGAGGCCAAGGCTCCGGCAGGTGGTGTGCTTCTCAAGGGCGCCGGCGCTACGTTTCCTTCCTTGCTTTACCAGCGATGGTTCACCACATACGAGGCCAGCCATCCCACTGCGGCGATCGCCTATGACGCCGTGGGAAGCGGCGAGGGCATACGCCGCTTCAGCGGCACGAACGTCAAGCCGGAGGAGACCGTCGATTTCGGCGCGAGCGACGCCGCCATGAGCGACGAGCAGATGGCGCACGTGCGCGCGGGCGTCCTGCTGTTGCCTGTGACGGCGGGCAGCGTGGTGCTGGCCTACAACCTGCCGGGGTTCGAAGGGGAATTGCGGCTGTCGCGGAAAGCGTACGCGGGCATTTTTCTGGGCGAGATCAAGAGCTGGAACGATCGCGTGATCGCAGCGGCGAATCCGAAAGCGAAGCTTCCCAAACTTACCATCGCGACGGTGGTGCGTCAGGACGGCAGCGGGACGACCTACGCATTCACCAAGCACCTGGACGCCATCAGCGAGAAGTGGCGCGGCCGGTACGGCGCGGCGACGCTGGTGAATTGGCCGGGCAACGCCATGCGGGCGAAGGGCAACGAAGGCGTGGCAGGGCTCATCAACCATTCCGACGGCTCGATCGGCTACGTGAGCTACGAGTTTGCACGTAAGATCGGACTACGCATTGCGACGCTCGAGAACAAGGACGGCGCCTTCGTCAGGCCGTCGGCGCAGACCGCTACGGCTGCGTTGGCCTCCGCGCAGCTGCCTGACAACCTGCGCGTGTTCGTGCCGGACCCTTCGGGCCGCGACTCCTACCCGATCGTCACTCTGACTTGGATTCTGCTGCGCAAGGACTACGCGGACGCCGCCAAGGCGCGGGCGATCCGGGATCTGTTCGAGTGGTGTCTGCGGGACGGCCAGAAGTACGCCCCGGAGTTGAACTATATCCCGCTGCCTCCGGAGGTGGTCGCACGAGCACTGCCGGCGCTGGCGGCAATCAAGCCCGAGTGATGCCGCGTCGTCAAGCAAATGTAACAGAGTGGGGCGGCTCTCCAGAGCTGCGCCGGACGTCCACGTCCGGCTTCGTATCATTTCAGAAGATGCACGGAGGCGGGTCTGGAGACCCGCTGCAGGACTGGAGTCCGCCCCACTTTTACGGACGGGGCCGGTTTCGTGCGCGCACCTTCTCGGACAGGCGGCGGCGGCTGCTCAGGAGCCACTCCTGGCTGTTGAGTCCCTTGCGATCGCCGTCACCCGCTTTCACGCGGACATAGGATCCGTCGGACATCATCTGGCGTGCCTTGACGGTATCGCCAAGGTACACCGTCAGAATATTCTCGTGGATGCGGCGCAGCATTTTGGGGTCTTCGACCGGGAATAGAACTTCGACGCGGTGGTCAATGTTGCGCGGCATCAGATCCGCGCTTCCCAGATAGAGCTGCTCGTCGCCCCCGTTGTGGAAGTAGAAGACGCGGCTGTGTTCCAGGAACCTTCCAACGACGCTGATCACGCGGATGTTCTCGCTCAGCCCCGGCAGGCCCGGCCGCAGACAGCATATGCCTCGCACCAGGAGATCGATTTTCACGCCCGCGGCCGAGGCCCGATAGAGCAATCGAATGAACCGGCGGTCCACCAGAGAGTTGACTTTGAAGATCAGTCGCCCGCCCTGGCCTTTCCGGGCGTGCTCGATTTCGCGCTCGACGAACGCCTCCAGACGCGAGCGCAGATTGACCGGCGCTACGAGCAGCTTGCGATAGTCGGATTTGGCGGAGTAGCCGGTGAGGTAGTTGAACAGGTCGGCCGCATCGTCGGCGATCTCTTCGTCCGCCGTCAGCATTCCGATATCCGTATAGAGGTGCGCGGTCACGGCGTTGTAGTTGCCCGTGGAGAGATGAACGTAGCGCACCATCCGGCCACCTTCCTGACGCACGACGAGCGCCACCTTGGAGTGGATCTTCAGGCCCACGAGGCCGTATACGACGTGCACCCCGGCACGTTCCAGAGCACGGGCCCACTCGATGTTGCTCTCCTCGTCGAAGCGGGCTTTGAGTTCCACCAGCGCCGCGACCTGCTTGTCTTCCTCGATCGCCTCGAGCAGCGATTCCACTACCGGAGAGTTGCGGCCCACGCGATAGAGGCAGATCTTCATGGCGACAACGCTGGGATCGCGCGCGGCCCGTTCCAGGAACTCGATGACGGGCTGGAAAGAATCGAACGGATGATGGAGCAGAACGTTCTGGCGGCGGATGAGGCCGAAGATGTCGTCGCCGTCATAGTCCGGCACGAGGTTCTGGAGCACCGCGGGAACGAAGGGAGGCTCTTTCAGTTCGGGGCGGTCGAGGGCATAGAGGGTCATCAGACGCTTCAGGGACAACGGGCCTGAGGTCCGATAGACGGTCCGGGGTTCGACCTCGAGATTGGTCATCAGAATCCCGAGGATGGGGGCCGGCATATCCTGCGTGACCATGAGGCGGATCACGGCCCCAAAGCGGCGCTGGCGAACGCCCTCCTCGATGGTTTCGAGAAGGTCTTCGGCCTCGAGCTCTTTGATGGCCATCTCCGCATCCCGCGTGACGTGGAAGGGATAGGATTCGAGCACCTCCATTCCCGGAAACAGCGCATTGAGATTGGCTGCAATGATCTCTTCCAGCCAGACCATGTCGACGCGCCTGGCGCGATTCTTCGCCTTCGAGTTGGCCGCCAGGTTGATGGGCACCAGTTGAGGCAGCGAATCCGGCACCTTTACGCGCGCGAAGTGCTCGTGCCCTTGCGCGTCCCTGATCAGGACAGCCAGGTTCAGGCTGAGATTGGAAATGTGAGGGAACGGCCGGCCTGGATCGAAGGCGAGCGGCGTGAGAACCGGGAACACGGTATGGGTGAAGTACTCCTGGGTAATGGCTACCTGCGGAGGGCCCAGCGTGCGGTATTCGTGAATGCGCAGGCCCTGTTCTTCGAGCGATGGCAGCAGGCTCTCCAGACACCTGTGAGCCTCTTTGAAAATCCTCTTCACTTCGCGACGGATGGCGACCAGTTGCGCCCGGAGGGTCATGCCGTCGGGCCCCACGTCGAGGGTTCCGGCGTCGAGTTGCGCGGCGAGAGCCGCTACGCGGACCATGAAGAACTCATCCAGGTTCGAGCCCAGAATCGAGAGGAACTTCACGCGTTCGAGAAGCGGGTTGGAATTGTCCTCGGCCTCCTCCAGGACCCTGCGCTGAAACGCCAGCAGACTCAGCTCGCGATTCAGATAATACTGTGGGTCGTCGAGGTCGGGAGCTTCCGTGCCGCGATCTTCGATGTTGTTGGTCCTGGCGGACGCGTCGAGGCGCCGCGCATTCTTCTTCCGTGGGTCCGGCGCGTTCCTGGCCATAGCTCACTAACAGGGTAGCTTGATCGAGCGAGCGGAGTGTCGTAACGCGAATGTAACGATCGGGGCGCCGGGACAATCTACGCGCTACTCGGTAGTTCGTCCGGCCTCCGGGCCTGCACGACGGCTCATCATCTGGTGCAGGGCGAAGGGCACTTCGTCGGGATGCGATGCGCACCAGGCGACGATTCGCTCGAACTTGACGAGATCATCGGGAATGGCGCTGATTTCCATCAGCTCGGTTTCGATTGACTCCGGATCGCGCATAGCAGCTTTAGGATTGCACATCCGGGCCTCGGGAGGCCCGCCAGAGTGGCGGGTTACTGCCAAGGAAAGCGCACGGAACCAGAACCTGAGTACGATTGAGGAGGGGGATCATGAAGCAATCCGATAGTCTCAGCTATCGCAGACTGCCGCTTCGCGGAGGAGCGGGCACGATGCCCGCCTTGGGATTCGGCACGCTCATTCCCGATGCGACCGAGACAAGAAATGCAACCCGGACAGCACTTGAAGCTGGGTTCCGCCACTTCGATTGCTCGGAGCGTTACCGGAACGAGGAGCAAGTCGGACAGGCGATTCGGGAAGCCATCCAGGCGGGCTGGATTCAGCGCAACGACTTGTTCATCACCACGAAGCTATGGAACAACAACCATCGCCCGGAGCGAGTCCAGCCCGCGATCGAGGCCAGCCGTGAGAGGCTGCAACTGGAGTACATCGACCTGTATCTGATGCACACCCCTTATGCGTTTCGCCCGGGGGACGATCAGGACCCGAGGGATCAAAACGACAACGTGATCTATGACCAGGGCATCACTTTGATGGATACCTGGAGGGCCATGGAGAACCTCGTGGATCGCCGCATCTGCGGGGCGATCGGCCTGTCGGACGTAAGCCTTGACCAGGTGCGGGAGGTGTTCGCGCAGGCGAGAATCAAACCCTCGGTGGTCCAGATAGAATCCCATCCCTATCTTCCGCAAAGCGAAATCCTGGACTTCTGCAAAATCAACGGAATCGTGTTGCTCGCCTTTGCGCCGCTGGGTCACGGGATCAAGCCCGGGGTGCTGGAAGATCCGGCGATCCTCGCGATTGCGGGCCGAGTCCACAAGAGCCCCGCCCAAGTGTTACTCGCGTGGGCGGTACAGCGCGGGACTGCTGTTCTGACGACGCCGAAGACTCCTGACCGCGCGAAGGAGAACTTCGACATTTCCGCTCTTCCGGCTGACGCCATGGAGCAGATCGATGCCATCCAGACGCGGCAGAGGTTCAATCTGGTGACCGGAACGGGCATCCCCGGGTTCATCGCAAAAGGCATCTGACAGGAGCCGGTTACCACCCATTGCAGCCCGCCGGCGGGTGGTTCATGACACGGGGCCGTCCCCGACTCCCTGGAGCACCTGGCCTTGGGTTTCGCGCCACTGTTCCAGGCGTTCCGACATCGCATGGCCGACTGCTTCGGCGGACAGGGTCTCTCTGACGAACGTCCGGCCCGCGTGCGACAGCCGCGCGCGCAGCTCCGAATCCTTCGCGATGGTCCGCAGATGAGCGGCGGCCTGTTCGATGTCCGGCTCGGCCCATCGGCTTGCTGGGTCGTAGGGCGCGCAGTGGGGACCTACCGGGACCAAACGATAGTCGACGAGCAGTGAGTTGTCCGGCCGCGTGAAATCGGTATTGCCCGAATAGTTGGTCACGACGACCGGCTTGCCCATATGCATGGCCTCGGCGATGAGGAGTCCGAAGCCTTCGGAGCGATGCAAGGACACGAAGCAATCGGCGCAATTGAGGAGAGCGTCCATCTCCTCCCTGTTGAGCGTGGAATCCAGGAGACGCACGGAGCCGTTCGAACAGGCGTCCCTCAACTTTTGAATGCTGCCGGGGTTCGCGGCGGCGTGATTCACCTTGATGACCAGCTCGCAGCCGGAGTTCGATCCGAAAGCTTTTTCGAAAGCCCGGATCGCCCCCATGGGGTTCTTGCGCTCCGGGACGCTCAGGACATCGAACGCCGTGAGGAAAATGAACCGGTCGGGCGCGAGGCCGAAGTGCTGGCGGTCCATGCCCGGAGGAGGCTGCGGCGCTACCGAGTAGGGAACGCGGAACACCGGTATGGGGGCCTTGCGAGCGACGGCGTCGCGACAGAACGTGCTCGGCGTCCAGATCTCCCGGTAGGGCGAAAAAGCGCCGCGCCAGCGCCCCGGGAACTCGTCCAATTCCCAGACCCAAAAGCCGATGTTGTGGCGATGCCGGTAGAAGGACTCGCCGAGGTTTCTGCGGACCACGTGGGTCTGGTCTGCGTTCACATAGACGAGGTTGACGGAATACGGGAATTCCGTCGACATGGGGCCCGACGAGAAGTCCTGTTGCCGGCTGGGGCCATTGTCGCCGACGCAGCGGAGACTGAGCGGCACGGTCGCGGCCTGCAAGGCGGCGCGGGCGGCGCGCACGGATTGGCCCACGCCGGTCTCCGAGTGGAAGTAGCCCACAAGGTTGACGCCGAATTCGCGGGGAGGCCCGATTTCGAGGGGCTCAGCGGCGGCCGGCGGGCGCCGGCGGACGAAGCCCGAGCGCCAGATCGACACGCGCGCGAGCGCGCCTCGAACGTGGACCGAGGCGGCCATTCCCATCCGCACCAGCTCGTAGCGAGCCCGCTCCGGCCTTCCGGGCAGTGCCGCGATAATGGACCGCCACTGCTTCTCCAGGGGGGCAAGATTGGCCGAGGAAAGGTGGTGCTCCTTCTTGCCGTAGGTGAGGAGCCAGACCAGGAAGCGCGGGGCATCGCGGCCGGCGGGATCGGGGAAGTAGCGCTGCAACTCGGGGCGCGCCTCATAGATGGCCGCGGCGATCCGGGTCAGGCGCAGCCGGCCGCTGTCCGCCGCAGCCATCGCGGCATCGGCGGGCCCCTCGCCGAATTCGTTGGGAGCGGATGTCTCGGGCCATGCGCGGGCTTTCTGGTGATCCTTGCAAGTGGCGATCGCGTCGGCGATGGTGGTCAGAAACACATCGCCCAATTCATGTTCTACGCGCCCGCTCACGAGCATCCATTCCAGGAACCGCCGGTAGTGACCGCCGAAGATGTCGGGCATGGCGGATTGGACGTCGGCCCTGGTACGGTAGATCCGGTAGGCCAGGCGGGAAATGCCGGAAGGGGTCCCGTCGCCGATCTCCACGGGATGGTTCCAGCAATCGACGAAGGCTCTGAATCCCTCCTCGGAGAAGGGATCGTCGATGGTAGCGACCAACTGCGGCTGTTCCAGGTGCATGGGCCGGCCAAGGTCGGGAATGCGCTCGCCGTTTTGAAAGAAGCCGAAGGCGTAGGGCCACGCTTTCGCGCTCGCGTATCCCGCGCTCAGCAGAGAGTCGCGGTAGGAGACCAGAAGCTGTTGCGTCGCGGGGGAGAGCTGGTCCACGCGAAAACGGTTCTGATGGCACGACAACCTGTCGGGATCGAGAGGGTCGTACCCGCTGAAGTGGAAGAAGCACAGCCGGGAGCCGTCGACCTCGTAGCCGTTCGCGGCGAGTACGACCGTGCGGTGGGCGACGTTCCAATAGGCGACGTTCAAACCAGGGTCGCGAAGGATGGCCACGCCATCGAACAGGCCGGGGACGAGATCGACCCAGCGCTGGTCGACAAAAAGGCCGCGCGGCAGGTCGACCACGCAGTGGTCATAGAGGCGCTGCTGCCACCAGGCCAGAAACGCGGCGGACTCCG
>DATNLV010000161.1:0-7280 GCA_035602665.1 Bryobacteraceae bacterium
CGCTCGTTGTTGACCACGCCGAGCTCGATCAGGTCGATCAGCTCGTCGGAGATCATCTCGGAGTGAACGCCCAGGTCCTTGTGATCGCGCAGGGCGAGCAGCACCGCTTCGGGAATCCCGCCGATGCCGGTCTGCAGCACGGCGCCGTCGGGGATGAGCCCGGCCACGTGGGCCGCGATGGCGTGATGGATGGGCGTGATCCGGCACTTCTTGTACTCGGCCAAGGGGTGCGAGGCCTCGACGATGGCGTGCGCCTTGCTGACGTGAATGAACGTGTCGCCGAGAGTGCGGGGCGTCTGATCGTTGACTTCGACGATGAGGTGGCGGGCGCAGTTTGCGCCGGTGAGGGTGACGTCAACGCCGGCGCCCAGGCTCATGTAGCCGTAGTCGTCGGGCGGGGTGCACTGGATCAGCGCGACGTCGATGGGGATGACGCCGGTCTGGAACAGGCTCTCGATTTCGTGGAGGAAGATGGGGATGTAATCGGCGCGGCCCTCCTGGACGGCGCGGCGGACGTTGGCGCCGATGAACATGGCGCAGTGACGGAAAATGCCCTCATACTGCGGGAGGGTATAGTCGGCCGTGCCCATGGTCGCCATATGGAAGATTTCGACGTTACGGAGCTCGGAAGAGCGGCCCAGCAGAGCGGCGATCAGCGCCTCCGGTTCGGAGCAGCCCTGGTGAACCAGGACGCGGTCGCCTGACTTGACGGCCTGGAGGGCCTCATCGGCCGTGCGGATCTTGGAACGGTAGCTCTCGATCCAGTACATGGCTCAGGCCCCCTCCGTCAGAATGTCGGCCAGCGGCCGGTACTCGGCTTTCCAGGCAACCGCGAGCCGGTGATGGACGCACTGGCCGCGGTAGGTGTAGACGCCACGAGCAAGCTGCGGGCACTGGCGGAAAGCCTCGTCGATTCCCAGTTCGCCGAGGCGGAGCAGGTACGGCATGACCGCGTGCGCCAGGGCGATGCTGGCGCTGCGGCCGATGTCGGCAGTCAGGTTGGGGACGCAGTAGTGCACCACGCCGTGGTAGACGAAGGCCGGCTCGGCGATGGTGGTGGGGCGGCTGGTTTCGACGCATCCGCCTTGATCGATGGAGACGTCGATGATCACCGAGCCGCGTTGCATGGCTTCCACCATCTTCTTGGTCACAACGTGCGGGGTTCGCAGGCCGGGGACCAGGATGGCTCCGATGACCACGTCGGCCGACGAGACCGCGGCGGCGATGGAATCGGGGTCGGCAAGCGCGGTGGAGATATTGGGAACGTGATCGACCAGGTCGCGCAGCTTCTCGGCGTCGGTATCGAGGATGGTGACGCGCGCGCCGGAGGCGGTGGCCGCGCGGGCAGCGCGGGCTCCCACGACACCGGCGCCCAGAATCACAACGTGGGCCGGGGGAATGCCGGGCGTGCCTCCGAGTAGAATTCCGCGGCCGCCGGAGCTGGAGCGCAGAAGGTGCGCCGCCAGGGGAATCGCGGTGCGGCCGCACAGTTCGCTGGCCGCGGCGAGCACGGGGTGGCGGCCGTCGGAGGTCTCTATGATCTCGCAGCCGATGGAGGTGATCTGGCGGTCGAGCAAGCGCTCGAAGACCGCCTTTCCGGCGACCGCCATGTGGTAGAAGGCCATGACGGCGGTCCCCGGCCGGCACAGATCGAGCTCACGCGTGGTGGGGACGGAGATGCGGGCGATCAGGTCCGAGCGGGCGATCACATCGGCCTGCGAGTAGCCGATGCTGGCGCCGGCGCGGATGAACTCATCGTCGCGGAACATGGCGCCGTCGGCGGCGCCTTGCTCGACCCAGACCACATTGCCGCGCTCGACGAGCTGGCGGACCACGGGCGGGGTGAGGGCGACCCGGCGGTCATGGGGATCTTTTTCGCGCAGGACTCCGATGTTCATGCCGGGGGCTAGTATAGCGCCATCGGGCGGGAGTTCGCCGAGTTCCGGAGGCTGCTCCGGCCGCAGGCCGGCGAGTGCCGGATTCAAGCGCTGGCCGGGGCGCCGTACAGGGCTCGCGCAGCAAAGGCGACGATCGCGAGGAGGCCCTCGGCCGGGCCGCGGATGCCCTCGAAACCGCCATGATAGGCTACCTGGAGGAATCGCCGGGCAATCCCCGAACCTTCACCCTTCAAGCGCGGACCGTGTGAGGCGCTTCCTGCGCTGACAGAAGCGAAACTGGCGCTCTATTCGGCGATGCGGGCGGAGCGGATTGACCTGTCATCCTCCCCAGGTGGATCGCCTGCTCGATCTTGCCTGAGGCGTACGCCAATCGCGAGCAGCTACGGGAAGTAGCTACTCCTTCGATTGTCCGCCGGCGCCAACCTCATCCTGATAGCGCGTCATGGCTATGCGGACGAGCTGGCCGCGGGTTCGAACGCCGGTCTTGGCGAACAGTTGCTGAAAGGTATTCTTGACAGTGCTTTCCGAAATCGCCATGCGCGCGGCTATTTCCTTGTTGGCCAAGCCCTGCACCAGCAACCCCATGACCTGCGCCTCCCGGCCGCTCAAGAGGGCCTTTCCCTGCGGTTCCGTGGCGTGGAGATGCGGCAAAGCGAGGGCGGGGCCCGCCGCCACGGCCACCTCCTCTTCATCAGCCTCGGCAGCTTCGGCGAGGATAACCGCGAGCAACGGCTTCGACCCGGCTTTATACGTAGAGAACCAGACCGTGGCGGAGAACGTCTCCCCATTGCCCCGGTGGGCCCGGCAGGCCATGGATGCCCGAAGCCGGGGAGATTCGCCATCCCAGCGGGCGGCATGGTGAATATCGGGAAGGAACGCGGTGACGGGTGTGCCGACTAATCGGCCATCGCGTGGCGCCAACAGGTCAATGGCCGCGCGATTGGCCAACTCGACGACGCCGCGCTCGTCGACGCTCATAATGGCGGCCGGGCTGGTCTCCACCAGCGCTTTCAACCTGGCTTGGGCTTCAACACCGAGGCGCCGGATTCTGACCAACTCTCCGACAAACGGCCCGGTTCCGGCGATCACCGCCACCTCGAACGACAACCGAATGAACGGCGGCGGCAAATAGCTGAAGGCCTCGGACAGCGCCGCGCAGGAGAACCCAAGGCAGACGACGACCCACCGGGGAAGGTAAGGAGCGGAAAGAACGATAGGCACCAGATATAGCAGTCCCAGTGCGAGGTGAGGGTGGGTCCACCAGTCCAGAAGGGCAATCAGGAGGATAGACGTGCCACTGATCGCCAGGATGAGCCTTCGGTTGGCCTCGTTCCAAAGCCGGTCGAGGAAAGTCGTCATCTCTATGCCCCCGCGCGGGCATATAGATTATACCCACCTTCCGCAGCCATAATCCAGGAGGTTGCGAAAGCTACAATCTTGGATTAGCCGCCGCGATTGGCCATGCGACTATGGCCATCCGGAAGGCTAACCGCTTGAGAACGGCGCCGGAAACACTCGCCCCCCCTTTGGAGTTACGGCGGCGGTGGTCTGTGTAAAAAACTGCGGAACCGCCGAGCGGGGTGAGGGCTCGTGATCGGACGGCTTTTCGAAGGCCGCAAAGACGGAGCTCGATACCCGCCTGCCGTTGATCCAATCGGCGCCGCTCAGCAACAGGCCAGGCACTTGCAGCAGGCGAGCAAGCAACGGCATACGGAGTCGCCCCAACAGCCGGAAGTGAAGGGCGCACAAAGCGGACGCCAGGACTCCCGTGTTGTACTTCCAGGTGATCAACCGGTATCCTGGCGGCGCCATTCCGGCGAGGTCCTCGATCTGGTAGCCATCCACCAGGTGGCCGATGGCATTCGCAAAACGCCGGCCGAAGACCCGCGGGTACCGCGGCGCCGGCACCGATATCAGGATCTGGCCTCCGGGTTTGAGCCAGGCGTCGCACCGGGTGAGAAACGCCTGGGGCTCCGGAATGTGCTCCAGAAAGTCGATCAGGAGGATCAGGTCGGCCCGCCGATCGGGGTTCGAGCCGGTCGCGTCCTCATGCCGGAATTCCACGGTCGAAATCCCGAGGGCGTCCGCAATTCTGCGAGCACGCTGGATCGCAGGCTCGCTGAGGTCATAGCCGGTGGCGCGGATCGGCATCCGGGCGGCCAGTTCGAACAGGTTCACACCATCCCCGCAGCCAAACTCCAACACCGCCAGCGAGTCAACCGGCCCGCGGGGCCGCAGCCGCTCGGCGTGCCGAACGAGAGGCGCCAGCCGAAAATGCGAGTGCAGGTCCGGGGTCCCCAGCCAGCGCCGGGCCAGGCGCTTGAGAGCCGACTTTTCGAGCACGGCCGCGTAGCTACCCGTTCGCATTGCGCTCCACGCGTTGTTCCCTTGGGTAAAGATCGGCGGTTGTGCTGCAAAGGATAGGGGACAGAACGCGAATCCTCCCGCGCCGTCGAGCGCAGTGGGCGGCGTTTCGGGCCACGCGTCAAGGGCGGTCTGGCGCCGGTGGGCGCGGCCACCGCAAGGATGGGAGCACTACAGACGTCCGCGGAGGACGCTGCTTGAGGGCGTCTCAATCCCCAGGTGCACCGGCGCTGAGACTTGGTCCGCGGGTCTCGGCCCCGAACGAAGCCCCCTAGTCGCAGATCTCGAACCGCGCCCCCACGGAGCCGAAGTAGACCTCATCACCCGAGCGGAGCTGTTCCCCTCGGCTGCGTCCCGGCGACACATCGATCGGCTGGCCGTCGGAAAGCACACGCGTACCGCGCGCGCTGCGGTCGTCGAAGATGCGGTATTGGCCGGTCTCGGGCGAGTAGCGGATATGCGCGTGCGCGCGCGAGACGCTGGCTTCCGCGTCGCCGAACGAGAGTTGGTTGCGGCGCACGATCCGGTGGTCCTTCTCGCGAACCTCCGCGACGCGCCCGATGAAGAATGGATTGCGGCCGATCTCGATCTGCTCGCCATCGGCCAGCATTACAAGCTTCGCGCGGGGACGGATGCGCTCACGTGACTGCGCCGCGGCCGCGCGCCCAGATTCGCGTCTTGCGATCACCTCGTACTCGCGCGCCGCGCCGGCCACCGGCTCGCCCGCTTCTGTCGCGATCGTGAAGCCGGCCGGGACCGCGCAACCGCGCTCGGCCAAATACCGGGCCACCTCCGATGGAAAACCTTCCTCTCCTGCCAGAACGCCATCGATCGTCAAACGCCGAGCCTCATCGGCGCACCGCAGCCGCACCAGGATTCGGTTATGCACCAGCCCGCGGCGCCCGTCCCCGAGCGGCTGCGCCAGCGCCGCGATCTCATCGAGGATCGCCTGCCGGATCTCCAGCGGCTCGAGTTGCTGAGGCGTCATGGAGCCCAAAAGCTGCTTCCACTTCTTCATTGCGCATCCTCCGCGGTAAGCCGCACCCGGCTGGCCGCTTCCGCCAATGGGACCGCGAACGGGGCCGCCGCGCGCCCGCCGTAGCGGCCGTGTTCGATCACGATGGCGAAGGCGACGCGATCGGCCGGGGCGCGATTGTACGGCGCGAACCCCGCGAACCACGCGTGCGCCGGAGCGTTCGCCAGCTCTGCCGTCCCGGTCTTCCCCGCAATCTCGATCGAGCCCTTGGCGGCCTCGCGGCCGGTCCCGGAGGTCACCACGCCGCGCATCGCCTGCTCGAGCTCCCGCGCCAGTTCGGGCGCCAGCAGCACCCGCGACGGCTCGGTGGCCACCGGCGGCGGCTCGAGCCTGGTGCGCAACGGGACCAGCTTTCCGCCGGTCGCGATCGCGCCCGCCACGCGCGCCATCCGCAGCGGAGTCACCACCACCTCGCCCTGCCCGTAGGATGCCTGCGGAAGCCGCTCGTTGAGCCGCTTCTCGGTGTTCGGCGTCGCGGTCTCGATGTTGAAGAGCGCCGCGGTATCGAGCAGGTCCTTCGCGCCCACGTCATAGGTTCCGAGCTGCGCGAAATATGCATTGCAGGAATGGATGACCGCCTGCATCATATCGGGCGCCCCGTGCGGCTGCTGGTCTAGAATGTCGTCGCGAATCACGCGGCCGCGCACCGTGTTTCCCACCCGGCCGTCCGGCAGACGCACGCATTGATACACCTTCTTCGCCAGGCTGGGATCTTTGCGCAGAGCCGCGATCGCCGTCACCATTTTGAACGACGAGCCCGGCGGATACTGCCCGTAGCGCGCGAAATCGATCGCCTCGGGAGCGCCTTCGGCCTCCACCCCCGCCAGCGGCACGCTCACCGCCGCGAGCAGATCGCCCGACTCCGGCTGGATCACCGCCACCGCGCCCGACCGCCAGCCGTTCGCCTGCAGGTAGTCGCTGAAGGCACGTGTGAGTTCCATCTGGAACCGCGCATCCACCGTCATCCGCACGTCCGCGCCGCCCGCGAGCATTTTCTTCACCGCGGCGTTCTCCGGATTCATGCGCGCCCGCAGCAACGGCACCAGGTCCACGTAGTCGTAACGCACCACCCGCACCTTTTGCCCGGATCGCGGCACCTCGACCGTCTCCACCGTCTCGCGGTCGTCGAAGCCTTCGAGCACCGTGCGCGACACGCGCTCTTCGAAACCCGCGTTTGACGCCGTCCAGCGCACCCGCGTTCGAATGTCGCCGATCAGGTTGAACATCGGCGGTCCGAACGGGTAATGCCGGCGTTCCTCGCGCGAGCACGCCTCGTCGATATTCACGCCCAGCGCGGCGTACGCGGCGCGGTGCTTTTCGAGATCGTCCCAGCGGTTGGTCGCGAGCGGCAGGCCGTTGCGGTCGAAAATGGTTCCGCGCGGAATCAGGTGCGCGATCGCGAGCAAGCGCGGATTGTAGGCCACCGCGTACGAACCGTCTTCGCGCAGCACCAAGGTCCCCGCCGCGACGATCTCATCGGCCTTCGCCACGCCCACCCACGCCGCCTTTGCCAGCAGAATGCACGCGAATAGCCCCAGGCCCGCGGTCAACGCCTTCACCGGCATCTGAAATGGCGCGTATGGCTCGCTGCGCGGCGGCCGCGCGGAGATCGCCAGCAGCATGGCCACGGCCAGGAAATTCATCAGCGTCGCCGATCCGCCGTAACTCAGGAAGGGCGCCACCACGCCGGCCAGCGGCAGGACGCCGAGAACCCCGCCCGCGATCAACGCGGCTTCGAGGGCGAGCGCCAGCGTCAGACCGAGCGCCAGGAAAACTTCGTAGGCCGTGCGCGCATCGAGCGCGATACGGAGGCCGCGCCAGAATAACCACGCGTAGGCGGCCACCAGCGCCACGACGCCGAGAAACCCGAGCTCCTCGCCGGCCACCGACAGAATCAGGTCCGTGTAGCCCGCCGGAATCGCCTCCGGATGCCCCGCCTCAAATCCCATGCCCCGCACCCCGCCGGATGCGAAGGCCCATAG
>DATNLV010000207.1:0-3923 GCA_035602665.1 Bryobacteraceae bacterium
AGGATCGCCAGCGCCGCCGCGGTCCAATACCAGCAGTTGCCGGGCAGCCACAGCCAGCCCGCCACGAAGAGCAGCAACATGGCTGGCTCGAGGACGCTGCGGCGCAGGTTGTCCACGATCTTCCACTGCGACAGGACGCTGATCGGATTGCGGATCACGCGGCCCTGTCCGTCCGGCACGCGCGGCAGAAGCCAGCGCAGGATCTGCCAGTCGCCGCGCACCCAGCGGTGTTTGCGGCGGCTATAGGCGCTGAAGTGCGACGGGTAGTCGTCGATCAGCTCGACATCGGAGACCAGCGCCGCGCGCGCGTACGCGCCTTCGATGAGGTCGTGACTGAGCAGGACGTTGTCGGGAAAGCGGTCCTCCAGCACCGCGCGCATGGCGTCCACGTCGTAGATGCCTTTGCCGGTGTAAATGCCTTCGCCGAACAGGTCCTGGTAAACCTCGGAGACCGCGCGGGTGTAGATGTCGAAGCCGGTCTGGCCGGAGTAGAGGGACGCCAGACGGCTGCGCGATGCCGATTGCACGCTGATGCCGATGCGCGGCTGGAGAATGCCGTAGCCTTCGACCACCGTGCGCGTGGCGGGGTCCACCACGGCGCGGTTCAACGGATGCGCGATCGCCCCGATCAGGCGGACGGCGGCGTCGCGCGGAAGCTGCGTGTCGGCATCGAGCGTGATGACGTAGCGCACGCGGGGAAGCGCGGCCAGGTCGCCCGCGGTGAGCGAGAAGCGATTCTCGCCGCCGCCCAGCAGCCGGTTCAGGTCCAGCAGCTTGCCGCGCTTTCGTTCCCAGCCGATCCAGCGGCCCTCCGACGCATTGAAGACACGGTTGCGGTGGAACAGGTAGAACGGGGCGCGGCCTCCGGCGCCGTACTTGCGGTTGAGTTCCTCCAGGAGCCCGCCGCAGACGGCCGCCAGCGCGTCGCGCTCGTCCGTGGGATGGTCGGAATCGGCCGCGTCCGTCAGCAGGGCGAAATAGAGGTTGCGGTCGCGGTTGGCCAGGTAGCGGATTTCGAGATCCGCCACCAGTTCGCGCGTCTGGCTTTCGTTCAGCAGCAGCGCCGGGACGGCCACGATGGTGGCGCAATCGTCCGGGATGCCTTCCGAGAAATCCAGCTTGGGCAGCGCGCGCGGGCGAACCAGAAGGCCGATGAATTGATTCAGGAGATCCACCGCGGCCTGCGAAGCCGGCAGCAACAGGAGCAGCATCGCCGCCAGGACCGCGCCGGGCGCGTGCAACTGGCTGACCAGGCCGGCCACGATGAGGAAGGTCAGCGCCTCGATCGTCGCCGGGTAAAGGACGGGGTTGGCGATTGGGACTCCGGCCAGGCGGTCCGCCAGTGTGCGACGGTACCCGATGGCGGCGCGCAACTTTCCGGCGCCTGGGCCGACGAGGAAAAAGCCGACGTGTGCGCCGCCTGCTGCCGTGGACAGAGCCACCCCTTTCTCCGCGATCTCGCTCTCGGTGCGCATCGAACGCCGCGCCAGCCGGGCGATTTCGCGGCGGTAGCCTTCGCGGCTGTCCAGATCCATGGCGCCGTACACCGACGCGGGATCCCGCCTCAAAACGCTATCGACGATGCTGACGGATTCCGAGAGCTCTCGCCAAAAGGCCTCCTCGCTGCCGCGCAGGCTGGTGAGAAGCGCAGGCCAGGCGGCGCCCGGTGCGACGGCCAGCCGCTCCAGAATCGCGAACTGAAGCGCGGGCTTCAGGTAGTCGATTTCCTCGGCGTCGAGTTGAGACGCTTCCTGGTAGCCCTGCAGGAAGCGCACCAGTTCGAGCTCGTTGAACCGTCCGCCGGTGACGCGCAGATAGTCGCGCGCCACCTCGCAAATGCGCGGGCTCTCCACTCCGAACGCCACGGTTACCACCGGGCAGCGGCGGAGAAAACGGTTGAGCCCGTCCAGCCCCTTGAGCGCCGAACGCACCACGCGCAGGTTCTCCACCAGGCAGGTCCTGGCCTCGGCATCGACGCCGCGCGCGGCGACCGCGATGGTCCGCAGCAGTTCGCGGGCGGGCGGAAGGCGCCGCGCTCTGCGGGGCCGCGCTCTACCGGTGGATGCGGCGGCGGCCACGCCGGCGTCGTGCAGACGCGGGAGTGCCGGGGATAGGAAGACTTCGGGTGTCATCTGTAACTCGATGCCTGCAACTCGAACATGCCGGCGTACCGGCCGCCCAGGGCGATGAGCCGTTCATGACTGCCGTGTTCGACGACCTGGCCGTCTTCGAGGACCAGGATTCGATCGGCCATGCGAACCGTGGAAAAACGATGCGAGATCAGCAGGGCCATGCGGCCTTCGGTCAGATCCGCGAAGCGCTGGAACACTTCGTACTCGGAGCGCGCGTCCAGGGCCGCCGTGGGCTCGTCCAGAATCAGGACCTGTGCCTCGCGCAGGTAGGCGCGCGCCAGCGCGACCTTCTGCCACTCTCCGCCGGAAAGATCGACTCCGCCCTCGAAGCGCCGTCCCAACAGTTGGTCATAGCCTCCCGGCAGCCGCCCGATGACTTTGTCGGCCAGGCCCTTTTTCGCCGCCAGGCGGATGCTGTCCTCGCCCGCCGCGCCGATCTTGCCAACCGCGATGTTGAGCCGCGCCGACATCTCGTAGCGCACGAAGTCCTGGAAGATGACGCCGATCTGGCTGTGCAGGTCCTCGACGCTGTAGTCCCGCAGGTCTACGCCGTCGAGGAGGATTCGCCCGGCGGTGGGATCGTAAAGGCGCGTGAGCAGCTTCACGATGGTGGTCTTGCCCTGACCGTTCTCGCCAATCAGCGCGATGCGCTCGCCGGGCTCCAGGCGCAGGTTCAGTCCATCGAGCACGCGCCGCGGCGAGCCGGGGTAGGAAAAACTTACATCCTCGAAGGAGAACCCGGTTCGGATGGGGCGTGGCGCGGGCAGGGCATCGGGTTTCGAAAACAGGCGTGGACGGACGGCCAGGAACGTCACCAGATCGGTCAGGAAAAGCGATTGGTCGGCGATGCTGGCGAAGGTGGAGAATATGTTCTGAATGTTGGCGCTGGCTCCCGCGATGGCGCCTGCCAGGAACTGCAGCGTGCCCCAGGTCAGGCCACCCGTCACCGTGCGGTAGATCACGTAGGCGTAAGCGGCGTAGTATCCGCCCGTGCTGAGGAGCGACAGGAGCCCTCCAGCCACCAGGCGCCGCCGCGCCAGGGCCACATTCTCGGTGTAGATGCCGTCCGCAAGCCGCCTGTACTCGCCGGAGAGAAAGCCGCTCAGGCCGAACAGTTTCAGTTCCTTGGCCGACTCCTTGCTCGCGCCCAGAACGCGCAGGTAGTCGAGCTGGCGCTTGACCGGCGTCTGGCGAATGTTCTGCGCATAGCCGATGAACGCGAAATGGCTCTCGCCCAGGAAGGCCGGGACCACGGCGGCCACCAGTAGCACGAGTAGCCAGGGCGAGAACCAGAAGATGCCCGCCGACAGCGTGACGGCCGCGATGGCCTGCTGCAGCGCCATGCCGGTGGCCTGGATCATGGCAATGCGGTCTGTGGCCTGGACGCGAGCCCGCTCCAGAGTGTCGTAGAAGGCGGGATCTTCGTAGGAGGCCAGGTCGAGCCTGGATGCGTGCTCCATCACCAGCACGCTGACGTGGCGTGTGAAGCGATCGGCCAGCAGCGTGTCGCAGTAGGCAATCCCCCGGCCCATAAGTGCAGAAGCTGCCGCCAGCGCGCACTCCGCTCCCACCCACCACCAGAAATCCGAGGGCAAGGGACGGCCGCTCTGGTGGGCCTGCACCGAGTCCAGAATCCTCTTCGCCACCGCCAGCAGCGAGATCGGACCCAGCGCGGCCAGGACTCGCAACCCGAGGCCGGCGGCGATTACAGCGGGACCGGAATCCCAGACAATTCGAAGGAAGGGAGGAACGTTTCCCAAGGCGCGCATGCGCTCGCGCCAGCCGCTCCAA
>DATNLV010000209.1:0-4014 GCA_035602665.1 Bryobacteraceae bacterium
CCTCGACCTCGTCCAAATGCAGCCACGTCCGGTCGCTGAGTTGTACACGCACATAACGGGCCTGAACGCCGCTGAGAGGAACGATCAGCGGGGCCTCTGCAAAAGGGCGGCCGCCGTTGCTGTAGGCCTCGGTCCAAGTGCGCTGATCCGGCGATAGCAGCACCCGGACTGTGGCCGCGCGCGCGTAGGGAGGCACGTTAAAGAGCCTTACCTGGGTCAAGCGGCATAGGACGCCCAGATCGACCTCCCACCACGGGTTCAGATCATTGCCGGTGTGGAATCCGCCAAACACTCCCGGACCCGATCGGATACCGTCCACGCCCCGTTCCGGTCCATAAGGGCCGAATGTGCTGCTCTGCCGTGCCGGTCTAAACAGGGCCAGGTTGCCGCCAAGGCCCTCCCAACCGGAAATAGCGGGCGATTGGCTGCGCATCCAACCCGAGGCCGCGATGGCGATGGCAGCATACGCAGCAATCGCAGTGCCCAGCAATATGAGCCGAAGCGTCCGCAGCCGCCAAAACTGGGAGAATGCCGTCGCGGCAAGGGGAGCCGCAAGCAGGATGATGGGCAATCCGAAACGGGCCTCCGGCGCCGCCACGCTATAGATTACGAATACACCGAGAATGTATAGCATTACGACTGGCAGGCTGACGCAAAGGATGGATCTGCGCCTGCCCGGACGCCTGGCGGCCCGTATCCACAACCACAAGGCGTATACCGCCAGTCCAATTCCCACATGGTTCAGCACAGCCACGGGAATCCGATATGAAGGCGCAAGGTCAACCACGTAGGGGAAGATGAAGTCCTGATCCAGGATGGCGAAAGCGTGCATCAAGATAGTTTCAAGGCCAGCCTGAGGATTGTCGCGATACCACAGCAAGGGATGATCGGGATCAACCCGGCCGGCGTGCGCAAGGGGATTGGTATAGTCGATCTGTCGTGTCGGCACGGGCGGAAGTCCCGTGGCATATTTCAGGACGGCGATGCCGGTGCTGACCTGAAAGGAGCCTAGATCGCGGACTACCAGCGGCGTCGCCGCCCCACCGAAGACGATGTTGTTATAAGGCTGCGGAACACAGGGAGCCGCGGCGGCAGCCAGCGTCAGCGCCAACACCGCGGCGCGCCGCACCGCCGCTCCGGTGTTCTGGCCGACCCGCCTGCTCATCACGAGAATCGCCTGTCCTGCAACCCAGACAACCGGTAGAAAGACATTCGCTGGACGAACCATTACGGCAAAGCCTGCCAACCCCCCGCCTGTCACAGCGGCCAGCGCCCACCGGCGCGACCGGAAGACACGCACAGACCAGAGCCAGCACCATCCCAGCATCACGATTATGGTAAGAGACAGGCTTTCAGTGAGCGTCTCAGCCGCGTAAGTCAGCACGAACACATTCAGGCACAACGCCAGAAAAACCAACTGTCCCAGTCGCTGGGAAATTCGTCGGATTTCACTGCGGAGCAGCCAGGCCGACAGCAGATACATTCCTAATTGGAATTCCGAGGACAGCAAAGTCAGCGGGATGGAAGTGAATCGCTCTATCAAACGAAGCGCGCTAAGGAATAGCGGATAGCCGTACGTGCGAAGATCGCTAAAGGCGGCGGCGCTGAACAACCCATGATCCGTGATGCACTTCGCCAGCGCCTGGTACCCCGCGGAATCGCAACAGTCGGCCGAATAAATGAGCTTCCGAAAAAAGGCACCGTGGACCACCAGCAACGCAAAGACCACCGCGAGCCACTCGGCGCTGCTCAGCCGGCGTGCGCCCCGACCGCGGCCTTCTGTTTGAGCCTGCGATTCCTCCTCGAGCTGGGCCTGGCGAATGTGGGGCATATGCATGTGGGGTTTCAACGTTCCATGCTAACACCGATGCCAACGAACGCAGGCAGCCGCTCACGGATCTGCCGGCGCGGAAGAACAGAGGCTCCGACGCTTCCTACTCCCCTGGCCGGCTCCTGACCATGGGGACGTAGCGCCTCAGGGAACTCAGCCGGCAGACTCGTCATTCACGGTCCGAGCAAGATCGACCTCCCGCACCGCCGGGAGGTACTCGCGGGAGGACGCCACAATAAAATTCGGCCGGTTTCGCGTGTTTTGCAGGCTGAGCCACAGATACTGGCCGATAATGCCGAGAGCCAGGCTCGTCAGCGCGCCGAAAAAGACGATCGTCAGCACGATGGGAGTATAGCCAGGCACGGTAATGGCCCCCCGCAACCTGGCGATGAGCAGAACCGTGCCGAACAGCGTCGAAACCGCGATGCCGGCGATTCCCACATACAGCAGAAGCTGGATCGGCAGATCGGTAAAGCTGAAGATGCTGTCCAGGCAGTAGTGAAGCTTCTTCGAGAAACTCCAGGCGCTCTTGCCTTCCAGCCGCGGCTGCCGGTGGTAGCCGATGAACTGGCGCCGAAAGCCCAACCAGAACAGCAGCGCCAGCAGGTTGGTATTGACCTCCCGGAGCTCGAGCAGCCGGTCCCGCACCTGCCGTGTGCAGCTGAAGATATCGACGCCGCCGCGCGGCATGTCCTTCACGACGAAGGTGCGGTAGATCCACCAGAACAGCTCCGAGAAGAGCTGAGAGAAACCCGGATCGGACCGCCCCAGGCGATAGCCGAACACGATGTCCGCCTGCCCGCTCGAAAGGCACTGGAGGGCCCGAAGGGTCAGCTCCGGCGGCTCCTGAAGGTCCGCCGCCATCACGCTGAAATAGTCGCCGGTCCCGGCCTGAAGCCCCGCCGCGATCGCGGCAAACGAGCCGAAGTTGCGGCTCAGCGTCAGCAGCCGGGAGCGCAACGGAAGTTCCGGCAGCCGCTGCTTGAGAATCTCCTCGCACCGGTCCGGGCTGCCGTCGATCACGAAAACCACTTCCATCGGCTCGGGCGAGCTGGCGCTCAAGCCGGCCAGCGCCGGGAGAAGACGGTCGAGGTTCGCTTCGTTCTTGTAGACCGGGATGATGAGCGATACCATCTCAGCGCTCCCAACCGTTCGAGGCCGCGACGACTTGCTCCACCTCGCCATCGGTGAGATAGGGGTGGATAGGCAGACTCACCTCGGAATGGGCAATCGCGCGGGCCGTCGTGCATTCGCCCGAAACCTCATGGGGCGCCGCGCGCATCGCCGCCTGGTCCGGAATCAGGATCGGGTAGTGCTCGCCCCCGGCAATCCCGTTGGCAGCCAGGTGGCGCAGGAAGTCGGCCTTGCGGCCGCCCGCCACCAGAACCGGGAACAGGTGCCACACCGACTCGGAGCCCGCCGGAGCGGCCACGGGCCGCAGCGCCGGATTCCGGATGCCCGCCAGGTACGCGCGAGCGATCTCCCTTCGGCGGCTGGTCCAGGACTCCAACTTCGGCAGATAGACCCTGCGCATCAGCGACGCCTGGAGTTCATCCAGCCGGCTGTTGTACCCGATCTGGTCGTGCCTGTACTTCGCTCCCTGCCCATAGTCGCGGAGGATTTGAGCCTCGCGGCAGAGCGCCTCATTCCCGGTGAGGATGGCGCCACCGTCTCCCATGGCGCCCAGGTTCTTAGTGGGGTAGAAGCTGGTCGCGACCATCTCCCCAACCGTCCCCGTGTGCTGCCCCTCGAAAGACGCCAGAACCGACTGCGCGCAGTCCTCGACAATCCGGCATCCGAACTCGTCGCGCAGCGAGGCCAGCTCCCGCAGGTTCAACGCATGACCGTAAAGGTGAACCGGCACCAGGAACCGTATGTCGTGCCGCTGGCGCAGGACCTCCCGGCAGCGATTCAAATCCAGCAGACCGGTCTCATCGGTGTCCACAAAAACCGGAACCGCGCCGGCCTTCAGGATGGCCAGCGTCGTGGGAAAAGCGGAGAGCGGCGTCGTGAGCACCTTGTCTCCGGGTCCGCAGCCCAGAACGCGGAGCGCAATCTCGATCGCATCCAGGCCGCTGGCGACGCCTACGCCGTGCCGCAGGCCCCACACGCCGGACAGGGCGGTCTCGAAACACCGTACTTCCTCGCCCAGGATGTACCAGCCCGATTCACCCACGGCGGCG
>DATNLV010000215.1:0-5397 GCA_035602665.1 Bryobacteraceae bacterium
ACAGGCTTCGACGCGGTGGCCGACCTGTACGTGTTTGCCGGCAGTGCCGGCGCGGCGCGAGTTTTCGATTCTGAACCCGCCGCCGGCAGCGCTCCTGTCTCCGTGGGCGACGCCGCGCGCCTGTCGCCTGCCACCCTCACCTTCCGTAAAGGCCGCTGCCTGGTCCGGCTGGTGGCATACTCGCAAGGCCCGGAAGTGCCCGGGGCGCTGACGGCGCTGGCACGGGCGATCGAGCGGGGGCTCTGAAAAAGCAAAAGCGATGGGCCACGAATGGACACGAATAGGCAACAACTGCAACTGCCGCATGAACGCATGCCCCCTCTCGGGAGCGAACCGATGCGGCCGCCATGATCAACCGAACGATGGCAACATAGTGGGTCTGAAGCCTACCGCTGATGGGTCCGTCGATCTGGTCCTTCACGCGCCCGGTCGCTCGGACTCGCCCGCCTCTCCATACGCCACACTACCCAAAACGCAATGCCACAGCCGACCCCCAGCAGAGCGACGCTAAGAGCTGTCACTCGCCAAAGCCCTGCATCGAGGTACAGCGGGCGTTGGATCCCCGCAACCACCGCAAAATATAGGCTGCAGCCCAGGGTAGCCGCCCCGCACCAAGGCGCTTCCAGCCAGAGCTTGGCTATGGAGGCTCCGAGTACGATCAACCCGCCTCCCGCCCAGGCCCGGTGGGCTGGGACTCCGCAATCCACCAACACTCTGCACGCGAAATCCATATAGACCGGAACACAAAACAGAAAAATTGCAAACACCAGCGTAGGCCCGTAAGTACGGACCCAAATCCGCTTTGCCAGCCTAGCCTGCGCTGCGGCGGATCCCTCCGCCTCTGGCACCGCGTTTGTCATGTACTCAGATACTGCGCCGTGATTCTGGAAGAGCTTGAGGGGAACCTCAACTGTGAGCAAGGCTGACTCGAACAGCAATTGGTCCGCATCCCATACCAGCTCCGTGACGTCGCTCCATCGCCACGTCGCAATCCGGCCTTGGACTCTGACCTCGCCGCCGCTCGCGCTAAAGGTCAGCGTCAATAGGTCCCTGCGTCTTGCCGCCGCCCGCAAAAACGCTGCTGCCAGCAGCACCGCCAGCGTAACGGCAAAGATGGCCGCGGGATCGGATGCGAGGCGAGCGTCTAATTTGAGCGCTAACCCGAGCGCTGCCGCCCCCCAGCCTATGGTGAGAGCGAAAAGGCTCACGAGTACATGCCTCTTCAGAACCGGTCGCATAGCGTAATTGTGGGGCGACACCAGCGCCGTCAGCCTGATCAGCCCGCGCGGAACGCCAGTCTTGCCACGGCATCAGTATACAACCCGCCGATCCGAGCATCGGCAATTCCCTCAAACCCAGCAGCCCTGCCCTTATGATCGGAAGGTGCATCGCAGCGCGTATCAGTCGGCGGCACCGTGCAGTCCAGGAAACACAAATTCAGAGTGTCTTGTTTTATTCGTGTGCATTCGTGTTCATTCGTGGCCACTCATGTTTTAGGGTTTTGCCCCGCCTAGCGCGGCCGTGGCGAGGGTCCCGCCCAGGCCCATGGTTTCTACCGCGGTGGATGGCACGATGACCATCGCGCCCTTCTCCTTGATGGCCTCGTACAGCATGTTCATGGCGCGCAGGTGGAGCGCCACCGGATTGTCCTGGTAGGTGGCCGCCGCCTTTGCGAAACTGTCGGCGATTTCGGTCTCGGCCAGGCCCAGGATGGTGCGCGCGCGGCGCTCCCGCTCGGCCTGCGCTTCGCGCGACATGGCGTCCTGCAGCTGCGGCGGGATCTGCACATCGCGGATCTCGACCGACTGCACGGTGATCCCCCACGGGTTCGTCTTCTCGTCCAGGATGCGCTGCAATTCGTGGCCGAGCATCTCGCGCTCCGCCACCATCTGATGCAGTTCGTGCCGGCCGATCGATTCCCGCAGCGCGGTCTGCGCACTGAGCGAGATCGCCTGGTCGAAATCCTGCACTTCGAGAATCGCCTTCTCGGCGTTCCAGACCATCCAGAAGACGATGGCGTCAACGCCCACGGGAACGGTGTCGCGCGTTAGCGTGGATTCGGCCGACACGTTGGCCACGCGCACGCGCTGATCCACCACGCGGCTGACCGAATCGACAATGGGGATGATGTGGAACAAGCCGGGGCCGCGCAAGCCGACGTAGCGGCCCAAGCGCAGCACCGCGATCTTTTCCCACTGGTCCGCTACCCGGATCGCGAACAGGAAGTAGAGGCCGATGGCGGCCCCGAGGATCAGCGGCCAGGGTTCGCCGGCCGCACGGGACGCCGCCCAGCCTGCCGCGGTTGAGATCACGAACAGAGTCACTCCGACATTGCCGACCCCGGATCGATTCAGACCGGTTGTCATGGCGCTACCTCCGTTTCTTTTCCTGATCAGCTTGTAGATCATGCAATTGCTCCACCAGGTCGCCCACCGTGAAGCCCCCCGCCCCGGCCCGCGCGACGAATTCGCCCACGAGCTGGTCGAGGCGCCTCTGCCGCTCGGCCTGATCGCCCTTCACCTTCTGCCGGCTGATGAACGTGCCGGTTCCCTGCTGCGTCTCGAGCAGCCCGCGGATTTCGAGCTCCCGATAGCCGCGCACCACGGTGTTGGGATTGATGGCAAGGTCCACCGCGAGTTGGCGGACGGTAGGAAGCTGGTCGCCCGGCTTCAAGGCGCCAGCGGCCATGCCGGCGGTCACCTGATCGATGATCTGGCGGTAGACCGGCACTCCGCTGGCGAGATCGAGCCGGAACCGGAAGGGCCTGGCGCCGCCGTCCTTGGCCGCTGTAGTCATCCTGACTATTAGTGTACTAGTTTACTAGTACAAGTCAAGGGGATTCTTTCTTATGGAATCACAACCAGCCTGCGGCCGGGCACCTCGCGCACCCACGCGCTCTCGATCCCGGCGAGCGGAACCCGCTCGGTGTCGACGCGCAACCGGCCGCTCGCGGCGTGATCCATCACTTGTCGAAAGGCGTCCGTGAGCACTTCCCACGGCGGGATGCCGGCCGTCCCCAGGATGCTGACCGCCGCGCTGCGCAGCACCGCCGCGGGTAGCGCGATGGTTGGCCCGGCGCTCTCGCCCACTTCGATGAAACGCGTCTCGGACCCGGCGACGGCGAACTCCGCGCGCGTCAGGGCGGCCAGCAGCGCCTCGGTCGGCGGTCCCCACAAGTAGTCGATAATCACGCCGTAGCCTTTGTCGCCGGCCTCGCGGCGGAAGGCATCGATCAAGGCCTCGCGCGGCTGGTCGAGTTGAATCGTGGTGTCCGCGCCGAGCGCACTCAAGGCCCGGTCGTTTCGTCCCGCGGCTACCACTCGCCCGGCGCCCAGGATTTTCGCGATCTGCACGGCCAGTTTGCCGGCGACTCCCGTCGCGCCCACAATCAGAACGGTTTCGCCGGCGCTCAGCCTGGCGCGGTGCTGGAGTGAAAGCCAGGCGGACACGCCGGGGTTGGGAATCGCCGCGGCGGTGGCATCGTCGAGAGCGTCGGGGACCGGGAAGCACTGCACCCGCCGCACGACGGTGCGCTCGGCCATCGCGCCGTAGGGCGGCCGCGGTCCTCCAAAGAAGACGCGCGCGCCATCCTCCAGCAGTCCGACACCGTCGGCGCCCGGGACCAGCGGAAGCTCGCGCGGGCTGGCATAGTGCGAACCGGCGGCCAACTGCTTATCCACGGCTTTCAGGGCCGCGGCGCGAACCTCGACGATCACCTCGCCCTCGCCGGCAACGGGATCGGGAAACGGCTCGAACCGGGGCGGCTTTCCCAGAGTATGCAGAACGGCGGCGTTCATCAGTTACTTTGAGTGTACGACCGGCGGGGTCCGGAATTGGTACCATCGCGGCATGGAAAAGATCTACGAAGAACTGAAGGTGCTGGGCAAGGACCTGGCCGACAGGGTGGCCGAGCTCCTCCACCAAGGCAACGTGCACCGCGTGATCATCAAGAATGACAAGGGGCACACGTTCATGGAGGTTCCGCTGACGGTGGCCGCGATCGGGACGATCTTCGCTCCCGTGCTGGCGGCTGTCGGTGCGCTGGCCGGGATGGCTGCCCACTTCACCGTAGGCGTGGAACGCACGGCCGAGCCGCCGGCGCCTCCCCCGCCCCCGCCTCCGGAAGCCGTATGATCATTCGTGCCGCAGGGCCACCGCCGGATCCACTCGCAGGGCGCTCAGAGTAGGCGCGACCGTGGCCAGGGCGGCGACAAGAGAAAGGCCGCAGGCCACCGCCAGGAAGTTGACGGGATCGCTCGCGCGCACCTCCGGAACCAGAAACATCGATAGCGGGCGCACCGCGAACACCGCGAGCGCGAGTCCGATCGCCGCGCCTACGGCCACCAGGCGCGCGCTCTCGCCCGCAACCATCGACAGGATTCTGGCCGGCGTCGCACCGAGCGCCACACGAACACCGATCTCCCGGACGCGACGGCTCACCGCATAGAGCAACACGCCGTAGAGACCGATCGAGGCCAGCGTCAGCCCGAGCAGCGACATCGCCCCGAATACGACCGCGCCGGCGCGGCTCGGCACGAGCGAGGGCTGCAGGGCATCGCGCATGGTCTTGATTTCCACGGCGGCCTCCGGGTCGAGAGCGGCCAGCGTTCTGCTCAGCGCGCGCACCAGCGGCTCCGGCGCGCCTTGTGCCCGCACCAGGAAACTCACAAAACGTGCGTCGTTGATCGTGTTCTGGGCGTAGGGCCGGTAAATGGCCAGCGCGTTCTCTTCCCACAGAATGGAGTACTTGCTGTTGCGGGCGACGCCCGCGATCCGCAGTTGCTCACCCTTGGGCAGCAGGATGGTGTGGCCCACCGGGTCGGCCTTTCCGAACAGCAGGCGCGCGAGATTCTCGTTCAGGATCGCGACGGGCGGCGCTCCGGCGCTATCCGTTGGGAGAAACTCGCGGCCGCGGAGAATGGGAATCCGCATGGTGTGGAAGTAGTCCAGGCCGACCGAGTTGAAGTTGTAGGTGAGCCGCGCGGCGTGGCTGCTGGTGTCCGCGCGAACGTCTCCGGAGAACCGGATGGGCATCGCGGTCGGGACGCCGCGCGCCAGCGACGCCGCATCGACGCCCGGGAGCGCGCGGAAGCGCTCGAGCGCCACACGGGTCAATTCCCGGAAGCGCTCCGGCGTGCAGGAGGCGGGCTGCTCGGAGAAGGTCGCCCAAACCGTGTGCGCGGTGTCGAATCCCAGGTTCAGCGAAGTGGCGTGCGAGAGGTTGCGAATGAAGAGCAGCCCACCGCTCAGCAGCACGAGCGAGACGGCGAGCTGCCCCACCACCAGCACGTTGCGCAGGGACCAACGGCGGGTTCCAGCGCCGCCATCCTGTTTCTTGAGGGCGAGGGCGATCCCGGCGCGCGTGCCCTTCACAGCCGGCGTTAGTCCTACCGCCAG
>DATNLV010000219.1:0-4561 GCA_035602665.1 Bryobacteraceae bacterium
CTCAGGGACATGAAGGCGATTGCTCGACCACTCGGGATGGACTGGACTAGCTGGCATACCTACCGCAGAACGTTCGGCACAGAATACCTCCGACGAGGTGGGCTCATAACGGACCTTCAGGAGATCTACGACCACCAAGACATTCGCACAACGCTTGTGTACTTAGGGTCGTCGGCCAAGGCGATTAGGGAGAAGCACGCCCGTCATTCGCCAATCAGCAGCGCATCGAGAGTTGCAAAATCAGACGAGACGTTCGATCAGGCGCTCAGACTGGCCGTCCGACTGTCACCGGGCGGCTCTCGCCAATGGTGAGAGCGTATTGTGCGCCATCACGAAGTCCGACGCTTGGGCGTGAACGTAAAGCATCGTGGTCGTGATTGCCGCATGTCCCATAATTCTCTGAAGATCGGCAACGTTGCCGCCGTTCCTGATGAAGAGCGATCCGAAGCAGTGGCGTAACAAGTGCCAATGCAGGTCGAGCTTCAGTTTGCGCCCCATGTGCTTCAAATCCCTGTCGGCGTTTCGTTGTGTCAAAGCTGTGCCATTGACGGTCGTGAACACGAAACGCCGTGCAGGGTCTCCACCTTGATTGATGTATCGGTAAAGGACCTTTCGCCCAACGCCCGAGATGGGCACCCGCCTCTGCTTATCCCCCTTCCCCTTCCGCACTGTCACCAGAAAGTTCTCCAAATCCACGTCGGCAACTTCAAGCTGCAAGCATTCGTTCAGACGCAACCCAGTGTCGAGTACGAGCATCGCCATCGAATGTACCCGACGTTCTTTAAGCCATTTCGGTTTGAACCCAACGATGTGTTGAACCTGAAACTCGTTCAACGTAGGAATCACCCTCGTCGGGGTCTTTAGCAGCGAGACACTTCTAATCGGCGGCTTGAAGTGCTCTTCGAGACTGCCCCACCGCATGAAGGCGTTCATCGCCCGAAGGTAGACGTTGATGCTCGACGGCTGGAGTCTTCCGGCGCTCATCATTTCAATCACGCCAGCCCTCACCGCTGGCCGGATAGCGTCAGGTTCTTTCACTGGAGCCAACACAGACTCGAAGGCTTGCCACGCCTGACGGTAGGAGCGCAGGGTCTTCGGTGAGCAGTTCTTTAGGAAGTGGCGTTCCTGGAGGAAAGTCTCGTAGAGAGGTTTCAACACGGCGATTTCCGCAATCAGCGGCTCTACGAGCTTCAGGGTAAATTTCTAAGTGGTTTAGAATTAATAAGATGGAGCCACCCTCCGGAATTGAACCGGAGACCTGCTGATTACGAATCAGCCGCTCTACCAACTGAGCTAGGGTGGCCCGCCTCCACTCTTTATAACATGACCGGCGCGCTCGCCGCGCTCCTGCCGCGCCGCCGCCGGTCCTCGAGCCTCGTGGCGCGCACTCTGACTGCCCGCTCGAACCGCGACTCCCCGCCCATCCGCGCCACACCCTGCCCGCGCGCCCCCTCGCCGGTTGCGCGACAATGAAGCTGCGGCGGCGGAGGTGGTGTCGAGGTTGAATTCCGACGCCCCTCTCCTATATAGTAGAATGTTCGTTCACCCACGAGTTTGTCCCTTTGGCTCCAACTCCTCGACGAGCAGGCCTAATTCGCTGGGCGCTAAAATCCGATAGTCCGTTCAGGAGGCTTTCCATAATGTTGTCGAACACGGATGTAGCCCGGCCGCGGTGGTGCGCCGGTGTCTTCCGCATCTTTCTTGCCCTGATGAGTATGGCCGTTCTCGGCGCGCCCTTGCGGGCCGCTGAAGGCGGCGAGGCGAACCTGCAGTTGCCGGACCTCAACTCCGCCACGTTCCTCGGCGGCATCGGCGGCGCCACGCTCCTGATGTGGGGCCTGGTGGTCTGCGGGCTGGGGTTCGTTTTCGGACTGGTCATGTTCACGCGGCTGAAGAACATGCCCGTACACGCGGCCATGCGCGAGGTGTCCGAGCTGATCTACGAGACCTGCAAGACCTATCTCGCCACCCAGGGCAAGTTCCTGCTGCTCCTGGAGTGCTTCATCGCAGTGATCATCGTCTTCTACTTCGGGATCCTGCAGGGGTTCGAGGCCTTCAAAGTAGCGATCATCGTGCTCTTTAGCCTGGTGGGCATCTCCGGCAGCTTCCTGGTGGCGGCTTTCGGAATGCGCGTCAACACCTTCGCCAACTCGCGCACGGCCTTTGCCAGCCTTACCGGCCGGCCGTATCCCTGCTACAACATCCCGCTCCAGGCCGGCATGAGCATCGGCATGTTGCTGGTCTCGGTCGAGCTGCTCATCATGCTCTTCATCCTGCTGTTTGTGCCGGGCAACCTGGCCGGCCCTTGCTTCATCGGTTTCGCCATCGGTGAATCGCTGGGCGCGGCGGCCCTGCGCATCGCCGGCGGCATCTTCACCAAGATCGCCGATATCGGGTCGGACCTGATGAAGATCGTTTTCAAGATCAAGGAAGACGACGCGCGTAACCCGGGCGTCATCGCGGATTGCACCGGCGACAACGCCGGCGATTCGGTCGGCCCCTCGGCGGATGGATTCGAGACCTACGGCGTGACGGGCGTGGCCCTGATCACCTTCATCCTGCTGGCGGTCAAGAGCCCGGTGGTACAAGTCCAACTGCTGGTGTGGATCTTCGCCATGCGCATCATGATGATGATCTCTTCCGGCGTCGGCTACTTCGCCAACGGCATGTGGGCCAAGGCCCGCTTCGGCAACGCGGACAAGATGAACTTCGAGACCCCGCTCACCTCACTGGTGTGGCTCACCTCGATCCTCTCGATCGGGCTGACGTTCGTCGCCAGCGCGCTGATGATTCCGAACCTGGCCGGCGATACCTCGCTGTGGTGGAAGCTTTCGATCGTGATCAGTTGCGGCACGCTGGCCGGCGCTCTGATTCCGGAATTCGTCAAGGTCTTCACCTCGACGCACTCGCGGCACGTGCAGGAGATCGTGACCAGCTCGCGCGAGGGTGGCGCTTCACTCAACATCCTCTCCGGCCTGGTAGCCGGCAACTTCAGCGCCTACTGGCTGGGCTTCGCCATGCTCTCGCTGATGAGCGTCGCTTTTGCCGTCAGCACCCAGGGCATCGGCCTGCTGATGGTGGCGCCGGCCGTGTTCGCCTTCGGCCTGGTGGCCTTCGGTTTCCTGGGCATGGGCCCGGTGACCATCGCGGTCGATAGCTACGGCCCGGTGACCGACAACGCGCAATCGATCTACGAGCTGTCCATGATCGAAACCATCCCCAACATCGAGGCCGAGATCAAGAAGGATTTCGGTTTCACGCCGAATTTCGATCGCGCCAAGGAGAACCTGGAAGAGAACGACGGCGCGGGCAACACCTTCAAGGCGACCTCCAAGCCAGTGCTGATCGGCACGGCCGTTGTGGGCGCAACCACCATGATCTTCGCCACCATCGTGGCGCTCACCCATGGCTTGACCGTGAACCTGGAGAAGCTCTCCATCCTGCACGCGCCCTTCCTGCTCGGCCTGATCGCCGGCGGCGCCATGATTTACTGGTTCACCGGAGCGGCAATCCAGGCCGTTTCGACCGGCGCCTATCGCGCGGTCGAGTACATCAAGAAGAACATTCACCTGGAGGGCGTGGAGAAGGCCTCGGTGGCGGACTCCAAGGCGGTGGTGGCCATCTGCACCCGGTACGCGCAGAAGGGTATGCTCAACATCTTCCTCACCGTGTTCTTCGCCACCCTCGCGTTCGCTTTCGTCGAGCCCTACTTCTTCGTGGGCTACCTGATTTCCATCGCGCTGTTCGGCTTGTTCCAGGCCATCTTCATGGCCAACGCCGGCGGCGCCTGGGATAACGCGAAGAAGGTCGTCGAGACCGAGTTGCGCGCCAAAGGCACGGCGTTGCACGACGCCTGCGTGGTGGGCGATACCGTTGGCGATCCCTTCAAGGACACCAGCTCGGTGGCCCTCAACCCGATCATCAAGTTCACCACGCTGTTCGGGCTGCTGGCCGTCTCACTGGCCGTCTCCCTTACCGAGAGCCAGGGTCCGATGCTGACCAACGTCCTCTCCGGCGTCTTCCTGCTGATCTCGATGTTCTTCGTCTACCGCAGCTTCTACGGCATGCGGATCGAAGTTGTCGAGGAGAACGGCGAGAAGAGCAAGGCCGCCAAGGCCTAGCAGTCCGAGTCCGGTTGAGTATTTCAGGCCCGCGGGAATCGCCTCCCGCGGGCCTTTTCCATCACCGCGCGCCCCAGTTGTAACTCGCCAGCAGACTCCCGTCCTCTCCCACCAGCAGCAGCGCCGCGCGCCCCGGTTCGAGGCGCCCCGCGAATTCCTTCCCGCTCGCCCGGTCGCGGAAGCTAACCGCCTCCTGGCTCGATTCCGAAGCCAGCACGTACAGCGTCGCGTGCGGAAACCGCGTGGGACAAATCAGGATGCCAGGATCCTGCAGGCCCGTCGTGTATGCCGTCGCCACCCCCGCGATCTTCAACGCGTAGCGATACACATCGCCGACCGCCTGCAAATTGTCGTTCAACTCCAGCGGCAGCGGCGAGAACAGGATGCGCCCCTTGCCGAGCGCCTTCTCATCCCACGAACTGGCGCCCGACCGGTCGAGG
>DATNLV010000222.1:0-3555 GCA_035602665.1 Bryobacteraceae bacterium
ACTCGACCGGAACCTCGGTGACGAACGACCGCAGCCACTCGGCGCAATACTTCATCCCCGACTGTTCCGACACCACGTGGCCGAGCAGAATGAGGGCCTTCTTCTTCCCCGTCGCAATGATGTCCTGCGCGTACTCCGCCACTTCCCACTCGCGCGCCTCGCCCCCGATCAGGACATCCACGTCCGGCCGCGCGAGCATATCAATTCCCCGCTCCTGGCTCACGTAGCCCCAATTCGCGATGGCGCGACGCACCTGAAGCTCAGGATCGCCCACCACGCGCATGGTGCGAATCTTCAGCCGCGACGCGATCTCTTTCGCGAAGCGCCCCAGCGGAGTGCCCGGGAACGTGAACAGCCGCAGGTCCGCGGGATCGGCATTCGACTCCCACCCCAACTCCCGCGCCATTCCGAAAGCGATGCCATCGGGACGATGCGCGTGCCAGTGATCGTGAAAGCGGAACACCACCATGCCGTGCCTGCGCATGAAATCGGCCTTGAACTGATACGTTGCGCCTCCGGCCAGCGGCTCGGTCCTGTCCTGGTGCAAATAGAACGTGGGCTCGTGTGTGATCACCAGGTTCTTCCCCGCCGCTGCCGCGCGCTCGATCACCTCGAGCGTCGACATCATAGTGGTCGCGATCCCCGTGACCGGAGTGTCCGGATTGCCCGCGATGACATTATCGACGGTCTCGCCGCGCCACGGCACCCCGACATTCTTCTTGATCCGGTCGATCACCTGCGCCGCCGTGATCGCCCCGCCGCTAGCGGCAGCGACAAGACCAGCCCCACCGAGTACAAAGGCGCGCCGTGAAGGCTTGATCGTGTTCATGATGTCCGAGATTCTACCACCGCGCCACGCCGTTCTCGGGCAGACAGTGCTAGCATCGTCCTGAGATATCGCGGAGGTTGGCATCGTGGCAGATGAGTCGGTGGCAGAACCGAGAGCCTACAGGTGGAAAGAGATCTCCGACCTTCCGGCCGACCTCGAACCACTCCGAGATCGCGAGCTTGAGGCGCTGTGCGACGTCTGGACGGAACAACGGCGAGACATAGGCGAGGAGCAAACGGAGTTCAGTAACCAGCTCAGGCGCCAATGGGCCATAGAGACCGGCATCATCGAGGGCGTCTACACGCTCGATCGAGGCGTCACACAAACGTTGATCGAGCGCGGAATTGAATCGGCGCGCATACCCCATGATGCGACTAACAGGGATCCGGAACTCGTTGCCAGGATCATTCAGTCACACTACGACGTGCTGGAAGGTCTGTTTGCCTTCGTTAAAGGCGAACGTCCCCTGGGCACCAGCTACATCAAGGAACTGCACGCTGCGCTCTTGCGGTACCAGGACACCGTCACAGCATTCGACCAGTTTGGAACGCAGTTTGAGCAACGACTCGAGAAGGGTACCTACAAGACTCTTCCGAATAACCCGAGGCGGCCTGACGGATCGCTCCATGAGTATTGCCCCCCGGAACACGTCGCAGCGGAGATGGATCGGTTGGTTCAGCTCCATCAGCGCCATGTGGAACGGCAGGTCCGGCCCCAGGTTGAGGCGGCCTGGCTGCACCATACATTTACGCAGATCCACCCCTTCCAGGATGGCAATGGCCGCGTTGCCCGGGCACTGGCCAGCCTCGTTTTCCTCAGAGGCGGGTTCTTCCCGTTGGTAGTCAGCCGCGATGATCGGACTGCGTATATTGACGCTCTCGAAAAGGCGGATGCCGGCGACTTGCCCGCCTTGGCCACTCTGTTCGCGCAGTTTCAGAAGCGGATTCTTACGAGGGCCATCAGCGGGGCAATAGACCTAAGACCGGCCCACTCCCTTGACGAGGCGGTGGCACAGACACGGGACTTGCTGGTGGGCGTAGGCAGAATCGTTCCGGCCAAGTACAACGCGGCCAAAGAGATGGTCCGCGCACTGTTCGCTCAAACCGAGAACAGACTTAACGGGCTCGTGGCGAAGCTCCATGGTGAGATCGCGAATGCGAACCCGTCCTTCGCCTTCAGTTTAGAGCGCATTGGGCAACCCTCCGAGGGGTTGCGTTCGATCTCTGAGAAGCTCCATTACGATCCCAACGCAAACGACTATCACAATACCATCGCCCTCAGGCTGTCCGCGGCGAGTGTCGTTAGCAGGATCGTGGTGTCCTTTCACGGTGTCGGGCCGCGCTTTCGCGGACTCCTCGTAGCAGCCGCGTATCTCGAGGTCGGCGCCGCAGCGCCCGTACCGCTAGTCGAGGACGTATTCAGAATCAGTTACGAGGAACCACGGGCCGAAGTGGAGAAGAGGTACGAGACGTGGTTGGAGGACTCCCTGATTCGAGGGCTCGAGGAGTGGCGACGGACGTTCGCTTGAGCTTTGGGCCTCACATCTCCCGCCGGTTCTCGAACGACTTACTCAGCGTGACCTCGTCCGCGAACTCCAGGTCGCTGCCCACCGGCACGCCCATCGCGATCCGCGTCACCTTCACCCCCAGCGGCTTCAGCAGCTTCGAAAGGTACGCCGCCGTGGCCTCGCCCTCGACGGTCGGGTTGGTCGCCAGGATGATCTCCTGCGTCTGTCCCGCCTCGAGCCGCCGCAGCAGTCCGTGAATCTTCAGCTGCTCCGGACCGATCCCGCGCAGCGGCGAAATCGAGCCGTGCAGCACGTGATAGAGCCCCTCGTACTGGCGCGTGGTCTCGATCGGCAGGATGTCGAACGGCTCGCTCACCACGCAGATCACCGCCGGGTCGCGCCCCGCGTCGCGGCAGAACGGGCACAGTTCCGTGTCGCTGATGTTGTTGCAAACCTCACACAACCCCAGCTTGTCCTTGACGTCGAGGACGGCCTCGGCCAGGCGCGCGGCGTCCTCCCGCGGCGTGCGCAACACGTGGAACGCGAGGCGCTGCGCGGATTTCTGCCCGATGCCCGGCAGGCGTTTGAATTCCTGGATCAGGCGGGCGAGCGGTTCGGCGTAGTCGGGCATCTGGGAGCCGTTAGAACAGACCCGGAGGCAGGCCCAGGCCCCCCAGCATTCCGCTCATCTTTTGCCGCGCTTCCTCGTCCACCTTCTTGGCGGCTTCGTTGAACGCGGCCATCATCATGTCCTGAAGCATCTCGACGTCGCCCGCCACTTCGGGGTCGATCTTCACGCCCAGCACGTTCTTCTGGCCGTCCATTTTGACCGTGACCATTCCGCCGCCGGACGTCGCCTCGACGCGGATCAGGGCGATCTCCTGCTGCATCTTCTCCTGCATCTGCTGGGCCTGTTTCATCATGGCCTGCATGTTTCCACCGCCGGGCATTTTCATGACAGTGCTCCTGACTCCTATGTATACCCTACCGCGACCGAGCCGTACCGCCCCTGCACCGAAGGTGCCCTGGCCGCCACGCCAGTGGCCTACTCTTTCAGATTCCGCGCCACGCGCACCTCGGCATCCGGGAAAGCCTCGCGGAACCGCTGCACCTCGGGATGCGCCAGCGCGCGCTGCATGGTTTCGTCCCCGCCCGCTCGCGGAGCCTCCGCCGGCGCCGCCGGGGCCGCGGCATCTCCCTTGCCGACCTTGATCCGCCG
>DATNLV010000232.1:0-8785 GCA_035602665.1 Bryobacteraceae bacterium
CCCGCAGAAAGTTATCGAGCGGCGGGAACGGCCGGCCCGGCGCTACGCCCAGCCGCGGCATCGCATCGATGAACTCGCGCGCGTGCCGCCCCGTATCGATCATCACGAAATTCGCCTGCGGCTCGATGAACTTCACCTGCCGCTCGCGCAGCCACTCGCACACCTCCCGCCGAGTCCGGACTAGCGACGCGCGGCGTTCGGGCAGAAGCGTCTCTTTCCCTGCCAGCGCGGCCACCACCGCCCGCGCACTCACAATCGAGATGACGTTCATACGCAGCTTGGCCAGCCGCGCGGCGAGTTCCGGCTTAGCGGCGGCGAAGCCCACCCTCAGGCCGGCCATCCCGTAAATCTTCGAAAACGTGCGCGTGACCACAACGTTCGCGCCTTGCTTCACGTACGGCAGCGCGGATTTGAGCTCGGGGCTCTCGCCGAAATGGATGTACGCTTCGTCCACCACCAGCACGGTTTCGCCAGGCAGGTTCTTCACCAGCCAGTCGAGGTCGCCAGCGGTGGTGAAAGTGGAGGTGGGGTTGTTGGGATTGCAGAGGTAGATCAGTCCGCCGCCCGCCTTCGCGGCTTCTTCCGCCAGCTTGCGAACGTCTGCCGTGTAGTCCTCCCGCAGCTTTGTCAGCACCACCGGCCGGCCCAGCGCACGCGCCAGCTCGATCGGCCCTTCGTATGCCGGCGACACGCTGATCAGCGGACGCGTGGCCGACGTAAACACATCCACGCTCGAGTGCAGCACCTCGCTCGAACCGGCCCCGACGACAATCTGCTCCGGCGCCAGTTCCTCGCTCCGAGCGATGGCGGCATAGATCTCGCGGAACTCCTGGTAGTGATACCGCCCCGACGTCGCCAGCACCTCCCGCATCGCCGCGATCGAAACCTCCGGCGGACCCGCGGGATTCTCGTTGGCGTTGAGCCAAGCCATGTCCTTCGGAAGGTCCGCCATGTTGAGCGCGGCGCGTTGCGCGAAGGCCATCTCGGGAAGCAGCCGCGCCGACATCGCGGCAAGCCCGCATCGGACAGCAAACCATCGACGTGTAATTGTGTTTCCCCTCCTCCGGATGGCACCATCATAGCGCTACACTCGACCCATGCTCCTCTGCCCCGTCCGCAACTGCCGCCTGGAGCTAATGCGGGCCGAGCGGCGGCTGCACTGTGAGCGCGGCCATTCCTTCGACATCGCCCGCAGCGGATACGTCAACCTGCTCCAGCCGCAGGATCGCCGGTCCCGGCAGCCGGGCGACACGCTCGCCGCAGTCGCAGCGCGTCGCCGTCTGCACGATCGCGGCGTGACCGAGCCGCTGCTCGAAGCGATCGGGGACCTGGTGGCCGCATCCCCCGCGGACATCGTTCTCGATGCCGGCTGCGGCGACGGTTTCTACGTCGGCACTCTCGCCGGCCGGACCGGTTGCGCCGCCCACGGCGTCGACATCTCGATTCCGGCCATCGATGCCGCGGCCCGCCGCTACCCCGCCTGCGAGTGGATCGTCGCCAATGCCGATCGCTTCGTACCCTACGCGGACCGCTCGTTCTCCATCGTTCTTTCCATCACGGCGCGGATGAATGCCGCCGAGTTCCGGCGTGTCCTGCCCGAGGACGGCCGCCTGCTGGTCGCCCTTCCCGCCCCGGAGGATCTCATCGAGCTCCGTGGAGCCGGCCGCGACCGCGCTGCCCGCACGATCGAGACATTCGCGCAAGGCTTCACACTCGCCGACCGCCGCCGCGTCACAACCGCAGCGGAACTGGACGCCGCCGCCGTCCACGACGTCCTGCTCTCGATCTACCGGCCCATGCGGAACAAGGCCGCCCAAGCCATGCGCGTGACGTTCAGTCTCGATCTGCTGCTCTTCCGGGCTACTACCGCAGCACCGCGAACCGTGCAATCGAGTAACCCAGCGCCGCGCCCATGAACGTGTCCGAGACGTAGTGCGCTCCCAGCGGAAGCCGCGAGAAGGCCACCAGCGCGGCCGCGCCGTACGCGACGTACGGCACCCACCGGTGGCTCCTGTACCGCCGCGCAAACACCGTGGCGATCGAAACCGCCGCGATGGTGTGCCCGGAAGGAAAGCTGCCGCTGCCCCGGATCCAACTGCCCGTGGTCTTGAACCACGTGTCGGAGAAGTCCTGAGTGGGAGGGACGGACCGCGGGAACAACCGTCGATCCACGTCCTTCATCGCGATGGTCACCACCTCGGAGTCCAGGGCAGCCTCGCCCGCCAGCACCGCCGTCTTCCACATCTTCGAATCGTGCCGTCCCAGCCCGGTCACCAGCAGCGCCGAAGGCACGGCGATCATCCCCGCCGCCGTGGCCGTCCCCGTAAAGACCTGGTTGAATCCGTGAAACGTAGTCGTCCGGCGAAAGTAGGAGGCCGCGGGAGCGTCCGCCTCCGCGATCAGCAGCGCGGTCACGCCCACAACGGCGGCCGGCGCGATCCAATTCTTGGGATGCGCGAACTGGCGAGGATAGAGCCAGATCTTCTTCTGGTCGCTAAGAAAGTTGGAAGGCAGCAGTTTCAGCGAGACCGGCCGGTCGAATTCCGGCTGCTGCTGGGCCGCCACCGGCGCCGCGAGTACAAAGGAAAGGATCAGGCCGGAGGCGATGCGCATCCACCTCCAGCCTACCGCCGCCGCTCCCTGACCGCAGCGGCGGCGCCATGTGGGGCAGGCGTCCACGCCTGCAAGCGGGTCTCCAGACCCGCCCCACGCGTTCCCTACTGCTGCGGCGGCGCTGGCGGCGGTGGCGGAGTCCTCGGCGCGCCGCCCTGATGCCTCATCATCCCGTGAGGACCGCCCGGACCACCCTGCCAGTGCTGGCCCTCGCCTCGCCCGCCAAACTCCTGCCGCATCGCCTTCAGCTTCTCGCGCTGCTCCGGCGTCAGCGCGCTGCGCATGGCGAGATGGAAGTCAATGGCACTCTTCTCGAGCGCCATCTGCGCCGTTCCCACTTCCTGCAACGTTCTGTCGATCGCGGCCCTGTCTGGCGCATCGGCGGCCATCAGGCTGTGCAGATCGAGCCGCTTTATCTCCAGGTCCGCCCGGTTGCGGATCTCGGCCTTCCGGAAATCAAGACTCTGCTGCCGGATCTTCGCGGCCTGCTCGTCCGTGATCCCGATACGCTTCCGCAGCTCCGGGTTGTTCACCAGGAACCCCAGCCCCATGCCGGGCCCGCCGCGGTGGTGCATGCCGCCGTGCATGCCCATGCCCATTCCGTGGCCCGGGCCGCCGTCCTCGCCCCGGCCGTGGTGCATCATTCCCATCTCGCCCATTGGGGCCATCGGGCCGCCTCCACCGTCCGGACCATCCGGATCCTGGGGCGCGGGGCCCTGCGCCAGCGCCACCGCCGGGATGATGACTGCCGCAGCCAAAGTAACTGCAAGCTTGTGAATCGTGATCTTGTACATTTTCTGTCTCCGTCTGTTCCTAACCCGGTAGCCGGTGGAAAGACTCGCTCCGAGCCACCTATATCTACAGTACGGCGCATGCGTAAAGCCGTCACATGAAAGCTGTAAAGAAGTGTAAAAGCGAAAATGGTGCCGATCGGGCCATTCCCTCCTTAATTCCTGTAGTCTGTTAGAGGAGGCGCTATGACCCTGAGGAACCTCACCACCCGTGTGGCGATTGTGTTGGGCATCCTGGCCGCGGCAGTTCCCGCGATGGCCCAGGATGAGTTCAAGGAGATCGAGTCCCGCGTCAATGAGTTCACACTCGCCAACGGGTGGAAGTTCATCGTGCTCGAGCGCCACCAGGCGCCCGTCGCCGCCTTCTTCACCTACGCCGACGTCGGAGCCACGCAGGAAGTGACCGGCTACACCGGCCTGGCGCACCTGTTCGAACACATGGCCTTCAAGGGCAGCAGCCACATCGGCACCAACAACGCCGCGGCCGAAAAGGATGCGCTGGCGAAGGTGGACCTGGCCTATGACGCGTTGCGCGACGAACGCCGCAAGGGCGACAAGGCCGACCCGGCGAAGCTCAAGAAGCTCGATCAGGATTTCAAGGACGCCCAGGATGCCGCCGGCAACTTCGTCGTGCCCAACGAGTACGGCGAGGCCATCGAGCGCGCCGGAGGCCGCGGCCTGAACGCCAACACCACTTCCGACGCCACCAACTACTTCTTCAGCCTGCCCTCCAACGAAGCGGAGCTGTGGTTCTACCTGGAAGGCCAGCGCTTCGGCGATCCCGTCCTGCGCGAGTTCTACAAGGAACGCAACGTGGTGATGGAGGAGCGCCGCCTGAACGAGAGCCAGCCGGTCGGCCGTCTGGTCGAAGAGTTCCAGGCCGCGGCCTACAAGGCCCATCCCTATCACGAGCCGGTGCTGGGCCACATGAGCGACCTCCTAAACCTCACCCGAGCCGACGGCGCCGCCTTCTTCAAGAAATACTACGTGCCCAGCAACCTCACCAGCGTCGTGGTGGGCGACGTGACCCTGCAGCGCGTTCGCGAGCTCGCCGAGAGGTACTTCGCCTCGATCCCCGCCGGCCAGAAGGAAGAGCCGCTTCGCACCGTCGAGCCGCCGCAGACCGGCGAACGCCGAGTCACGCTGCGCCTTCAATCGCAGCGGGTGTTCGTCGAAGGCTACCACAAGCCCGACATCAACGACCCGGACAACGCCGTCTACGATGCCATCGGCAGCCTGCTCAGCGAAGGCCGCTCGTCGCGTCTCTACCGCTCCCTGGTGCGCGACAAAAAGATCGCGACCACGGCCGGCGGCTTCCCCGGTTTCCCCGGCGAGAAGTATCCCGGGCTGTTCCTGTTTTACGCGTTCACGGCGCAGGGCCACACCAACGCCGAGGTGCAGAAGGCCATCGAGGCGGAAATCGAGCGGCTCAAGACCGAGCCGGTAAGCCAGGAGGAATTGGACGGCGTCAAGCGTCGCACCCGCGCGGGCATCATCCGCGAGCTCGACGACAACTCCACGCTGGCCCGAACGCTGGCCGCCTCCCAGGTGCTCACCGGCGACTGGCGGACCGCGTTCACGCGGCTCGGAAAGATGGCCGCTGTCACGCCCGCCGACATCCAGCGCGTTTCTAAGGCGATCTTCGTTTTCGACAATCGCACCGTCGCCGAGATCGAGCCGCTGTCCAAGTAGGGAGGTCTAAATCATGCGCATACGAACTCTGCCATTCTTCGCCATCCTGTTCGCGCTGGCGGCCGCTGCACAACAACCCGCCTCGAGCTACAAGAGCCTGAAGTACCCGCCTCTGAACCAGATCAAAGTGCCCGAGCCGGTGCGCTTCGAGCTGCCCAACGGCATGGTGGTCTACCTGGTCGAGGATCACGAGCTTCCTAAGGTCACCCTGCACGCCACCGTTCGCGTAGGCTCGCGCTGGGACCCGGCCGGCAAGGCCGGACTCGCCAGCATTACCGGAACCGTGATGCGCACCGGCGGCAGCACCACACAAAGCGGAGACCAGCTCGATGAGGAACTGGACCGCCTGGGCGCGTCCGTCGAAACCGGCATCCAGGAGGACAGCGGCGGCGCTTTTGCGTCGCTGCTGAAAGAGGATCTGGACCGCGGCCTCGCCATCATGGCCGACCTGCTGCAGCATCCCGCCTTCCCCCAGGACAAGATCGACCTGGCCAAGATCGCGGCGCGCGACAGCATCGCGCGGCGCAACGACAACCCCAACGGCATCGCCTTCCGCGAGTTCAACCGTGTCATCTTCGGCAAGGACAGCGCGTACGCCCGCATGACCGAGTACGCCACCATCGACTCCATCACGCGCGACGATCTGGTGGCATTCCACAAGCGCTTCTTCCAGCCCGAGAGCACCATCTTCGGCGCCGAGGGTGACTTCAATGCCGCCGAAATGCGCGCCAGGATCGAGAAGGCTTTCGGAGGGTGGGCGCGCGGAGGAGGTGCGAAACTCGATCCGCCCGCGGTCGACGACACGGCCCGAAACCGGACCGGCTTCTACTCCATCGACAAGGACAGCATGGAGCAGTCCTGGGTGGTCATGGGCATGCTCGCCGGCCGGCGCGACGACCCCGACTATTGTGCCCTCGAAGTGATGAACGAGATCCTCGGGGGTGGCTTCGCATCGCGGCTCTTCAGCAACGTGCGCTCGGCGCAGGGCTTGGCCTATTACGTGTTTTCGAACGCGGGCGCCGGATGGGACCGGCCGGGCACCTTCGCGGTGGGAGGCTCCACCAAGCCCGAGACTACCCTCAAAATCTATCGCTCCATGCGCGAGCAGGTGGAAAAGCTGGCAGCCAGCGGCGCTACCGCCGATGAAATCGCGCGCGCCAAGGACGGCATCCTCAAGGGGATGGCATTCGACTTCGACTCCACCCAAAAAATCCTCACCCGCATGATGAACTACGAGTATTACGGGTATCCGCGCGACTACCTGCAGCGCTACCGCGACGGCATTGAGAAGGTGACCGCGGCGCAGGTGGCCGAGGTGGCGGGAAAGTATCTCAAGCCCGCGCAGTTCGCGGTTCTCGTCCTGGGCAAGGAAAAAGGGTACGACGGTCCGGTCTCCTCGCTGGGTGCGGTGTCCGCTATCGACATCTCGATCCCGCAGCCGAAGCAGGAGGCGGTCGCGGCCGCGAACCCGGAGGCGGCGGCCAGGGGCAAGGAGCTGATGCTGGCCGCCCGCGCTGCCATGGGCGGCAAGGAACTCATGAAGGTGAAGGACGTCACCATCGTGGCCGACGCCGTCATGTCCACCCCCCAGGGCGATATCTCCCTCAAGACCGAATCGACCATGAGCATGTCCGGCAAGATGCTAAACAAAATCCAGTCGTCCATGGGCGAGATGACCGTTGGCTTCGACGGGCAGGCGGGCTGGATGGGCATGGGAGCGCAGACGCGCCCGATGCCGCCCTCTCAGACCGGCGAGCTCAACGCCTCCATGTTCCGCCAGTCCATCGCGCTGTTGCAGAACTTCGACAAGCCCGGATACACCGTGCAGGCGCTGGGCCCGGCCCAGATCGAGGGCAAGTCGACCGAGGTGGTCGCGGTCAGCGACGCGGCCAGCTCGCTCCAGCTTAAAGTCTTCATCGAGCCGTCCACTAACCTGATCGTGATGAAGCGCTACACGGCGGCGCTCATGGGCCCCCCGACGGAGACCGAGGAGTTCTATTCGGATTATCGCGACATCAAGGGCGTCAAGATGCCGTTCCGGATCATCACTAGGCAGGGCGGCAAAGTCGGCGCCGACATGACCGTGACCGACGTGAAAATGAACCCAGGCATTCCGGACGCCTGGTACAAGCTCCCTGCCTCCAAGTAGCCCTGAGTGGGGCAGGCGTCCACGCCTGCAGCGGGTCTCCAGAACCGCCAGTCACTTGCGCGTGAATAGCGCCAGCGTGACTCCCGGCCGCAGGTCGTAAAAGCGGACGAACTGGTAAGCCGGCCCGAGCCGGTCTTTCAGGTCCCACGCCTGGTCTTTCGAGCTGATCACCGCCGGCGCCGTGGTGTCCACAACCCGGCCCCAGTAGCCGGCGTTCTTGTAGTCGCGCAAATACCAGGGCAGCGGCCAGTATTCCGGCGCGACAACCGCGATCGCCATCTTGGTGCCGCTATGCGTGCGCGCGGCCACGGCCTCAACCTCATGCAACAGGAGGTTGACCTCGCGCGTGGTCTGCATATACACGTAAGGCTCGGTCTGGTCGTCGTAATGCACGAAGTTCAGATCGATGGTCTGGTAAACCAGCACCATCGCCAGGCCGCAGCCCAGCAGCCAGAGCATCCGCCTGCGCTCCCACAGACGCACCGCGCCGGAGCCGCCGGCGATGGCGGCCGGAACAATGAAGTTCAGCGCCAGCCACGGCTCTTTGTAAGGGATCAGCGTATAGACCGCGAACATGCCGGCGGCCCAAATGCCCGCGAAGGCCGCGAAGCTGCGGGGCCGGGTCCACACCGTGACGGTGCTGCCCACCACCGCCACCAGCAACAGCGGCCACTCCTGCCGCCCCATCCACGTCAGGTACGCGTACTTCGGGTAGAACTCCATGCTGAACCCGGTCCTGGTCCAGATCGTGAACGTCTCCAAGGAGTCCCGAAGCCCCCTGATGTTCGTGAAGAACGACGAGTAGAGCACCACGTACACAACGCCGAACACAACCGCGCTGAGCAGCCAGTAGTTTCTGGCGGAACCCGCCCAGTGGAACGGCGGCGCGGCCGGGCCGCCTTCTTTCATCCGTACCCAAACGCGTTGCACGGCGGCGGCAATCGCCAGCACCACCAGCGAGACCAGCGCGGTCTCCTTGGTTGCGAACAGAAACGCCGCGGCCAGGGCGGCGATAGGCAGGTACCCGGGGTCGGATCGCTTCCATGCCTCCCAGCCGCACACCGCGATCACCAGCGTGAAGAAGACGAACAGCATCTCGTGGATGAAGTAGCGCGAGTAGAAAACGGCGCCCGGGGAGATGGCGATGAGGGCCGCCGCCACCAGCGCCTCGCGTTTGCCGACCAGGCGCCGCATCCACAGCACCAGCGCCACCGTGGCAATGCCGAAAATGGCGGCGATGACACGAATGGAGACGTCGCTCAGCCCGTCGCCGTGGAAGAAACCGTTTACGCGGGCGACCAGCAACGCCAGGTAGTACAGCGTCGGCCCGTGATAGTTGGCGGGGTCGTAGTGGTAGTAGCCCTCGTGCAGCAGCCGCGCCAGGAAAACTCCGTTGACCCCTTCGTCATGGTGTATCGGCTTCAGCCCCAGCGCATAGAACCGCAGCAGCGCTCCCGCCGCCAGAATGGCCGCGGCGGCGATCCACCACACGCGGTCCCGCAGCTCCGCGGGCGGCGCGGGCCGCGCCTCCACTCTCCTG
>DATNLV010000246.1:0-2057 GCA_035602665.1 Bryobacteraceae bacterium
CGCCCAGCAACACGCCCGCCACTCCTCCGGCGAGAGCCATGAGGATGCTCTCCGTCAGCAACTGCCGAAGCAGGGCGGCGCGCCCGGCGCCAATGGCGATGCGGATGGCGATCTCCTTGCCGCGTCCGGCGGCGCGCACCAACAGAAGGTTGGCCACGTTGGCACAAGCGATCAGGAGGACGAAAGCCACCGCCCCGAGCAGGATGAACAAGGGTGTGCGCAGGTCGCCGGTCATCGTCGAGCCCATGGGTTGCACAGCGAAGCTCTCTTCGGCGCCCATGAAAACGGGATAGAGCTTGCGGAAGCGGCCGGCGACGACGCGCAGTTGCGCGTTGGCCTGCGCCAGGGTCACGCCGGGTTTGAGACGTGCGCCGAGGAACAGGAAGTGCCCCTGGTTGGCGCTGTTGACGTCGGCCTGCTCCGAAAGGAAAAGGTCGGTCTCCGGCTCGCCGGGGAAGTCCGGGCCCATGACGCCGATGACCGTGAAGGGCTCGGAATTGAGCCGGATGGAGCGGCCGACGACGCCCGGGTCGCCGCCGAAGCGCCGCTTCCAGAGGCCGTTGGTGAGCACCATGACGCGCGGCCCGCCCGGCCGGTCCTCGTCGGGCGAGAAAGTGCGGCCGATCAGCGGCGCGACGCCGAACAGGCGGAAGTAGGCCTCCGAAACGTGTACGCCCCTGACCTGCTCCGGCGTGCCCGTGCCGCTGAGGTTCATGCCCGGCCCCATGAAATCGTATACCGCGATCGCCTCTAACAGGTCGGCCTGGCGGATGGAAACGAACTTGGGGATAGACATGGACGAGCCGTTCCCGGTCTTGAATTGGCGGACCACGTTGACCAGGCGGCCGGCGTCCTTGTAGGGCAGCGGGCGTAGGAGCACACGGTCCACCACCGTGAAGATCGCCGTGTTGGCGCCGATGCCCAAAGCCAGCGCGAAAACCGCAATCAGAGTGAACGCTGGATTCTTCAGCAGCGTGCGAACGGCATAACGAATGTCGCGGACCATAGCAGTCAATACGAATTTCATACCTCAGAGTTCCAAGGAGAACCATGTTACACCCCGGGGGTTACGCGCGCGGTTCCGTGCTGGCCCCGAACCGCGACCTTCAGTACCTACAAGGTTGAAACTCTGGCAGGACTTCCTTGGGGGGCGCTTGGCTGGAGTCCGCAATCGCCTCGAACTTCTTGTCTCTCGAATCCGATCGGCGTTTATCGGCGTTCATCGGCGGCCATCAATCTTGGAACGCGGCTTTGCGAGATGCCCGCCCCGCCTCAGCCCGAGGGCTGGCTCCCGAAATTGTGAACCCGCCCTGCGCCGATTGCCAATCGGCACGCAGGATTCCATCCTGCCCCACACGCCCGCCCTGTACCGCACGCCGGAAGCATTTACGAAATCTTTGCAATTCTGCAATCAATTCGAATTGTTCCTCGGCTAAACTCGGGGACAATAGAAAGTATTGCGGCGGTCCGCATGCCGCCAGCGTCGTCTCGATTCCCACACAAGGAGCTACAAGATGCTATTCGCAACCACGCGACTCTCCAGAGGTCTCCCCGTCACCGCTTTGGCCGCGTTGCTCGCCGGTCTGGTGCCGGTCACGCCGGCTCTGGCGAGTCCTCCGGGCACCTGGACACCCGCAGCCAGCATGCACCAGTCCCGTGACCGGTTCAGCGGAGTGCTCTTGCCTAGCGGCAAGGTGCTGGTGGCCGGAAGCTGGCTGGCGTCCAACTCCGCCGAACTCTACAACCCAACCAATAACACCTGGGCCGTGACCGGCAGCATGATCCAAGGCCGGAGCGAGTTCAAGGCGGTCCTGATCTCCAACGGAACGGTGCTGGCCGCCGGCGGATTCACCGGGACCTTCCCTACCGCCAAGGCCGAAATCTATAACCCCTCTACTGGGACCTGGTCGGCTACGGGCAACATGACAGTCGCCCGCTGCAGTTACGTGGCGGCCCCGCTGCCCAACGGCGAAATCCTGGTGGCCGGCGGCGCCACGGCGGAGCGTCAACTCGGAGTTACGGCGAGCGCCGAGATCTACAATCCCGCCACGGGGACC
>DATNLV010000251.1:0-7647 GCA_035602665.1 Bryobacteraceae bacterium
CGGGAGATGGCGGCAACCGCAGCGGCGCATGAGTTCCATGGCCTCCTCGGCGGTGGTCTGCTCATCCGCCTTGGTGAGGCTGGTGGACATCACTTCGCCGACCAGGGTGCGTTGAGGATCGCGGCCTCCGAGGACGACCCGCTTCATCAGGTCGCGTTCGGAAAACACGCCGCGTAGTTCGTTGTTCTCGATCACGGGGATTGCCCCCACGTTCACGGCCGCCATGTGGGCGGCAACAGCTGCCACGGTCTGGCCCGGGTGGACCGAAAACAGGTTCCGGTTGTGCAGGATATCCTTGAGCTGCGGCATAGCGCCTCCGCGATTGGGATCAGGCTAGCACAAAGGCGTCCGATCCTCAAGCATCGGAAAATAAATGGGTTATTGGGACCTTATGGTCAGGCTATGGCAGGACCAGCGAAGAGCCGGGGGCGTCCGGAGCCGGCGCCAGGGCAGACGACTGCTCACGCAGCATGTCGAGGAAGGCGCGGCCACGCTTGCGGCCGTTGTCGATCTGGTACTCGACGTTCTCGAGAAAAACGAGCACGCCGAGGATGTCGGTGTCACGCAGGGTCTCCATCCCGGAACGCTTGGCGAGCGCTTGCCGGAAGTCCTCGATGCTCTTGTGGATGAGATCGAGGACGGCGGCGGCGATCAGGTTGGAGGGCCGGGTTTCGTAGTACAAGCCGGACTCGCGGGTGCGGTAGGTGCGCACCAGGGATTCGAGGGCCTCACGCACGTCGGAGTCTACGGCGCCGGCGGTTCCCAGGCCCGCCTCGGCCACCGCGTGCATGAGGGCGGCCAACAGGATCTCGTTCCGTTGGAGGAAGGGTTCGTCGACCGGGATATCCGCGTTCGGGAGGTCCTTCGCATTGAGGGGCACCGGCTTTTCGTGACTGCGGGCCTCGCGCAGGTAAGGGCAATCGAGGGGGCAATTGACGGTCTGTTCGCGCTCGGTGCCGCAGCACAGGCTGCAGATGTCGCCTCCGACACCGGGGCAGGCGCGGCGCGGCCGGCGAACCTGACAGAGCACACAGGGCATAATAGGGGGCAGGCGGGTCCAGTGCCCGCTCGTTCATCTCATCATCTCACATGCCCCGCACCGATCTATTCATCAAAGTTGAAATCGAGCACGAGGAGGGCGAGTTGCTTGATCGTCTCGTGGTCGAGATCTGCCGCCGCGTGCTGAAGGTTTACGGAGTTCGGTCGGCAGAGTTGTCGAGCGCGGTGCCGCGGGCGGAGGAGTAGGGTCCGCTCCCTGACCCGGACGAGCCGGCACCGAACAGGTTCGTCCTGTCCCGGTGGCGCTCACAATTTCTGGGGCCAGCCTTCGGAGTGCGGCGGGTCGGGCATCCCGCAAAACCGCGATCAGAGGATTGATGGCCGCCGATGAACGCCGATGAACGCCGATGGGATTCAAAGAGATTCTGCCAGAAAACGACCGCGGTTCAGTGCTGGGGGTGAACCATCAGCCTGAGGGCTCGCCTCGAGTGGACCCAGGCGGCGTAGGCGGCCAGCCAGGCCAGGGTGAAGGGGAAGGCGATGAGGCGGGCCAGGGTGCGAAGGCCTCCGATGCCGGTCAGGCCGGAGCGGAGGAAGGCGAAATGGGTCAGAACGCCGCGGTGGGCGTAGTCTACCCAGAAATAATCGGCGTTCTCGTTGACGATAAAAATCTTGGCGGGGATTTGCAGGGCCAGGGCCCACTTCCACCGGGTCATGACGCGCTCGCCGGAGCACAGGATGCCGAGGAGGGCGTAGTGGCGGGCGCGGAGTTCACGATACAGGCGCTTGCGCGCGGAACGTCCGCGGTAGTCGCCGGTGCGGAAGACGGTGGCGCCGGGGGGGAGTCCTTGGGGCAGGCCGGGAAAGCAGGTCACCACATCGACGGGAGCGCCGTGGTTGCGCCACAGGGTGGGGAGCAGGCGCTCGCTGATCTCGCGCGAGCCACTCTCCACGAAGAGGATGCGGCCCGCGGGAACACGCCGGCGGAGCACGAAACGCACGAAGTCTAGACTCCCCAACAGTAGTCTTCTACGGCTCTCTCGATACTATCATCCTGCTCCGTGATGCGCATGAGCTCGAGGCGAATGGCGTCGATCATGGCGCGCCAACTGGCCTCGATCACATTGTCGGAGACGCCGATGGTGGCCCAGCTCTTGCGATGGTCGGACCACTCGATGAGGACGCGGACCTTGGCGGCGGTGCCCTTTTTCGAGTCGAGGACGCGGACCTTGTAGTCGGTCAGGCGGACGTCCTGGATGCCGGGGTAGAGCGCGGAGAGGCACTTACGAAGGCAGAGGTCGAGAGCGTGGACGGGGCCGTGGCCGTGGGCGGTGGCGGAGTGGACGGCGTCCTGGACCTTGATGGTGACGCTGGCGGTGGTGGTGGATTCGGCTTCGTCGTCCATCCTGGTGGCGACCTCGAAGTTGACCAGCTCGAAGAACTTGACGCCGGGGCGGAGGGCCTCGCGGACGAGGAGCTCGAAGGTGCCTTCGGCGGCCTCCAGTTCGTAGCCGAGAAACTCGAGGTGCTTGATGCGCTCGAGAAGCTCGCGGCGGGAGTCCTCATTGAGGCGGTCGGCGATGCCGTGCTGCTTGAGCTTGAACAGGATGTTGGCGCGGCCGGAAAGATCGCTGAGGAGGACGCGCTGGCGGTTGCCGACGGTGACGGGCGGAACATGCTCGTAGGTGGCGGCATCGCGGAGAACCGCACTCACGTGGACTCCGCCCTTGTGGGCGAAGGCGCTGTGGCCGACGTAGGGCTGGGCGTTGGGCATGGGCAGATTGGCGAGCTCGGCGATGAAACGGGTGACGGAGCTGAGGGTGGCGAGCTTCTCGGGGCCGACCACGGTGTGGCCGAGCTTCAACTCGAGGTTGGCGATGACGGAGGCGAGGTTGACGTTGCCGCAGCGCTCGCCGTATCCGTTCATGCAGCCCTGGACGTGGGTGACGCCCTGCTCGACGGCCGCGATGGTGTTGGCGACGGCGCAATCGGAATCGTTATGGACGTGGATGCCGAGCGTGCCGTCGAAGCGCTTGCGCACGTCGGCCACGATTTCGGCGAGGTGGCCGGTGAGCATGCCGCCGTTGGTGTCGCAGAGGCAGAGGATGTCGGCTCCGGCCGTGGCGGCGGCTTCGAGGGCGCGGAGGGCGAAGGCCTGGTTGCTGGTGTAGCCGTCGAAGAAATGCTCGGCGTCGAAGATGACTTCCTTGCCGTGCTCCTTGAGGTAGCGGACGGTTTCGCCGATCAGTTTCAGGTTCTCTTCCTCGGTGATGCCCAAGGCGCGGCGGGTGTGGAGGTCCCAGGTCTTGCCGAAGATGGAAATGGTGGGGGTGCCGGAGTCGAGGAGGGCACGGACGTTGGGATCGCGATCGACGCGGTTCTTGGCGAAGCGGGTGGAGCCGAAGGCGGTGAGGCGCGCGTGCTTGAGCTGAAGGTCCACGGCGCGGGCGAAGAAATCCTTGTCGCGGGGGTTCGAGCCGGGCCAGCCGCCCTCGATGTAGTCGATGCCGAACTCGTCCAGGCGAAGGGCGATGGCGAGTTTGTCATCGACGGTGAAGGACACCGCTTCCCCCTGGGTACCGTCGCGGAGTGTGGTCTCGAGAGTGGTGATTGTCATGTTAGAGCTTTCAGCTTTCAGCTGTCAGCTTTCAGCTAACAACTGGTTGGGGAGCCCGGCTTTCGCCGGGCTCGGGGTTTCGAGTTGCGCGGCTGGCGCCGCGCGGAAGAGGCGGGTCTGGAGACCCGCTGCAGGCGTGGACGCCTGCCCCACACTGCTACTCCTGGGGGACTCCGGCTTCCTTCTTTTTCTTTAGAAACGGCATCATGGCCCGAAGTTCCTTGCCCACTTCTTCGACCGGCTGGTGGCGGGCTTCCTCTCGCATGCGGAGGAAGTTCTTGCGGCCCGACTTGTTCTCGTCGATCCACTCTTTCGCGAATTGGCCGGATTGGATTTCGGCCAGGATCTTCTTCATCTCGGCGCGAGTCGCATCGTTGACGATGCGCTTGCCGCGGGAATAGTCGCCGTACTCGGCGGTATCGGAGACGGAGTAGCGCATGTAGGCCAGACCGCCTTCCTGGATGAGGTCGACGATCAGCTTCAATTCGTGGAGGCACTCGAAGTAGGCGATTTCGGGGGCATAACCGGCCTCGACCAGGGTCTCGAAGCCGGCGCGGATCAACTCGCTGGCACCACCGCAGAGGACCGCCTGCTCACCGAACAGGTCGCTTTCGGTCTCTTCCTTGAAGGTGGTCTCGATGACACCGGCCTTGAGACAACCCAGGGCGCGGGCGTAGGCGAGGGCGTTGGTCAGCGCATGACCGGAAGCATCCTGTTGGACGGCGACGAGGGCCGGCACGCCCACGCCTTCGACGAACAGCTCGCGGACGCGATGGCCGGGCGCCTTGGGGGCGATCATCGTCACGTCGACTTCCTTGGGCGGGACGATCTGGCCGAAGTGGATATTGAAGCCGTGGGCGAACATGAGGGTCTTGCCCGCCTTCATGTTGGGGGCGAGATCCTTGTCGTAGACGCCCTTCTGGTGATGGTCTTCGACGAGCATCATGATGACGTCGGCAACCTTGGCGGCGTCGGCAGCGGACATGACGTTGAGGCCGGCGGCCTTGGCCTTGTCCCAATTGGGAGTGCCGGGAAGCTCGGCCACGACCACGCTCACACCGGAATCGCGAAGGTTGAGCGAGTGCGCGTGGCCCTGGCTGCCGTAGCCGATGATGGCGACGGTGCGGCCCTGGAAAGAACTCAGATCAGCATCTTTTTCGTAATAGCGTTTGGCCATTGATCAGTTACTCCGTTTCCTCTAGAGAAGTGCGTCGTTCGTGCGCGAGCACGGGCTTTGGGGACCGCGGGGGCGCCGATGTTGTTGCGGTTGGAACGGGCGGCGACAGGCGTAGCCGCTTGGTCTCGAGCGAGACGGCGATCAGGCCCGAGCGCGTGACTTCGATTTCGCCGTAGGTGCGCATCACGTCGATGAACTCGTCGAGCTTTTCCGAGGCGCCCGTGGCCTCGATGGCGAAGCCCTCGACGGAGGAGTCGACTACGCGAGCGCCGAAGATTTCGGATTCTTTCAGGATAGCGGTGCGGGTCTGGATGGTGGACCGGACGCGGAGGAGCACCATCTCACGGGCGACGGCGGGGGACTCGCTGAGGTCGCTGGCCTGGAGGACGTTGATGAGCTTGTTCATCTGCTTGATGACCTGGGCGCGCAGGGTGGGATCCACGTCGACCACGATGGTCATGCGCGAGAGCGTGGGATCGAGAGTGCGGGCGACGGTGAGACTCTCGATGTTGTAACCACGGGCGCTGAGCAGGCCGGTGATACGCATGAGAGCGCCGGGCTTGTTTTCGACCAGTAACGAAATGACTTGTATCATGTTAGATCCTTGTCGCCGCCGGGGCTATTTCGGCACTGGCACGGGCGTCGGCGGGCCCAGAACCATCTCGTTGATCGCGGAGCCGGCTGGGACCATCGGATAGACGTTCTCAAAGGGCGAGACGCGAACGTTCAGCAAATAGGGACCGTCGTGGCGGATGGCGTCTTCGAGGGCGGGCCGGAGATCCTCCGGCCGCTCGACGGTGCGGCCTTTGATGCCGAAAGCGGCGGCGAGCAACTCGGTGTCAGGGAAGGACTCAAGCTGGACGGCGCACTTACGATCGTTGAAGAAGAGCTCCTGCCACTGGCGAACCATGCCCAGGTAGCCGTTGTTGACGATCACGATCTTGACGGGCAGGTTGTTGGCGGCGATGGTGGCGAGTTCGGGGAGCGACATCTGGAATCCGCCGTCGCCGACGATGGCGATGACGAGCTTGTCGGGATTGGCAACCTGAGCGCCCATGGCAGAGGGAACGCCGTAACCCATCGAGCCAAGACCGCCGGAGGTGATCCAGCGGCGAGGCTGGTTGAAACGGACGAACTGCGCGGCCCACATCTGGTGCTGGCCGACGTCGGTGGTCACGATGGCCTCGCCATTCACGATGCGATCAAGTTCGAACATCACGTGCTGGGGCTTGATCTCGTCGACGGAGAGGGCGGGCTCGAGAGGATGCTCTTCCTTCCAGGAACGGATCTGACGCCACCAGGCTTTTCGGCCAGTGGTGCTGCGCGCGGACATTTCGGGCGCCATTTCGTCGAGCACCTTGACGACTTTGCGGAGGACGCGCTTGGCATCGCCGACGATGGGGAGGTCGGGAGCGCGATTCTTGCCGATCTCGGCGGGGTCGATGTCGATGTGGATGACCTTAGCATGCGGGGCGAAAGCGGCGAGGCGGCCGGTGACGCGGTCATCGAAACGGGTGCCGACGGCGATCAGGAGGTCGGTAGCAGTCATGGCCATGTTAGCGGCGTAACTGCCGTGCATGCCGGGCATGCTGATGAAGTTAGGGTGGCTGCCGGAGAAGCCGCCGAGTCCCATCAACGTGCAGACAACGGGGACGTCGACCAGTTCGACCAATTCGAGCAACTCGGCAGAGGCGTCCGCGGAGATGATGCCTCCGCCAGCGTACACGAGCGGGCGTTCCGCTTCCCAGATCATCTGAGCGGCGCGGCGGATCTGGCCGGTGTGGCCCTCGGTATAGACCTTATAGCCGGGCAGGTGGATGGCGGAGACGGGAGTGTAGTGGGCCTGTCCCTGGAAGACATCCTTGGTGATGTCGACCAGCACCGGGCCGGGACGGCCGGAGGCGGCAATGTAAAAAGCCTCGTGGACGACCTGGGGCAGATCGGCGATGTTCTTGACCAGGAAGTTGTGCTTGGTGCAGGAGCGGGTGATGCCGAAGGTGTCGGCTTCCTGGAAGGCGTCGCTGCCGATTAGTTTGGAGTGGACCTGGCCGGTGATGGCAACGATGGGGATGGAGTCCATCATGGCGTCGGTCAAGCCGGTGACAAGGTTGGTCGCGCCAGGCCCGGAGGTGGCGCAGCAGACGCCGACGCGGCCGGTGGAACGCGCATAACCGGAAGCGGCGAAGGCCGCGTTTTCCTCGTGCCTTACGAGGATGTGGCGAATGTGGTGGTCGAAGACGGCGTCATAGAGGGGGATAGTTACTCCTCCGGGGTAACCGAAGAAGCATTCGACCCCTTCGCGCACCAGACATTCGAGCAGCATCCTTGCGCCGCTCATGAGATTTGGCATGGCATCCATCCTTAAAGTCGATCTCCACTAACAAAAAAGGCCACTGCGCGGGAGTTAGTCCCCGCCAGTGGCCTATTGAAATCCTAACAGGCCGTCAGGCGGGGTCCGATACAGCGACCCCGATGGTAATGACGATGATTACGGGAACGACGGCGAGAGGGGACACACCAAGGAGGGGCGAGTTCGACGGCGCTGAACAGTGGCCGAGCAAGTTCGTCCTGCCTCCTTTGTGTTTAGAGTAACCCACCAGCGGATCAAATGCAAGCGTGGGCGGCCATAAGAGTTGCTTATGGACGAATTGGGGCGGCGGATGGGGTGTCAGGGCCTTCTGCCGGACGGCCGCAATGGCCAGTCACACGCGAAAGCAATTGTTTTGCGGCGTGTTTTCAGGGAGATGCGGGATGGGGGCCGGTGGAGGCGAAGACGGCAGGTGGTAATTTCGGGTCGAGGAAGAGGGGCCAGCGAGATGGCAGTTGACACAGAGCAGAGGGCGAAGCCGAGCGA